>CBDUYA010000235.1:0-5452 GCA_965371335.1 uncultured bacterium
CCCTCCGGCTGCATGACCCGGAGGGTCTCCTCCAGGGAGGTGCTGAGGCAGACGCACGTCGGCCGGGAGAGCGGCAGGCTGCCGAGCCGCTCACTCCGGAGAGTCTCTTCGATCGTCATGACCACTCTCTCCAGCGAGGGCGATAGTATACTCCCTGCCAGCCTCCCTGAGGAGGGCAAACTCCGGCCCGGAGTCGATTAATCGTCGCAAGGAAGGGGACGGGGGCGAATCGCCGGACCGCCCCGGCGGGTGACGTGTGATATAAAGCCCGTCCCGGCAGCGGCCAGTCCCCCGCCGACCGGGGACAAGATTCCGAGACGACTCGAGACGAGGGAAACGATGGCCCGATTGCAGTCCGCTGCTGGCGCGTCCAGGCCGGCCACCCGCCCCACGCCCACGGGGCGCCCCAGCCTGATCCCCGAGGATCCGCTGCCCGGCTGGCAGGCCCTCATTCAGGCGCTGCTCCTGCTCGGTGTGCCGATTCTCCTGTTGCTGCTCGCCAAAGTCATGCTGCAGAACTTCTTCCCCGCACTCGGCTACTAGAACGGTTGTCCCGGCGGGCGCATCCCCGATCCTTGACAGGCCCGGGGGTGCTACGTAGCATGCTCGTGATTCGTGCCCCACTGCGGGCGCGGCCGGAGGTGGCCTCTGGAGCCGGGCGTCGAACCTTCCGACAAGCTGGTCGCCCATCACAAGGACGGGCGGATCGACAAGGGGTTCTCCCACGACCTTGATCCGGTCTGCGAGTCGTTTCACCTCATCCGGCGTGAAGGAGAAATCGCCACCTCGCGGGAAATCCGCCTCGAGGAGCTCAAGGCCCTGTTTCACGTCAAGACGTGGGGCCGGGAGGATCAGCACCGTGGCCGGGATCCCGGGTTCCCCGAGCCGGACACCGGCCGCCCGGCGGAGCTCTCCTACGTCAGGACCGTGCTGGAGTTCTACGACGGGGAGAAGATTTTCTGCTACTGCCGCGACTACGAGCCGAACCGCAGTGGCTTCTACGTCTTTCCCGCCGATCCGGAGGACAACAACAGGAAGATCTACGTGGTGAACTCGGCGCTGATCGGCATTCAATTGATGCGCGAGTGACCCGCCACTCTTCTTTCCATCCGCTGCAGGTCGCCCTTGGCATCGCCGTTTTCTGCCTCGCTGCCGGGGAGCTTGCGGCCGGGCCCCGCGCACCGCGCAAGCCACCCCGCCTCGTGCTGGACTCCGCCAGCGGCTCGGAGCGAGTCGTCACGGTCGAGAATCTTTCTTTTGCCTACTTCCGCCGCACCTTCTACACCAAGGCCGCGCCCCGTTCTGCGTCGCCCTCCCGTCAGCGCTTCGAGGTGCAGGACCGGCGCGTGGAATGCGCCTGCCTGCGACTGAGCGACTGGTCGAAGATCAAGTTCAAGAAGCTGCGCCAGATCGAAATCGTCTACCCGAAGGGATCCCGGCTGGCCACTCTGCGGCTGACGCGGCGGGATGGCCGGGTCAACGAACTGTCGGCCGGCACGCTCTTCGGGGCGGGTGACCCCTTCCCACCCCGCTTCGGCGCCACCATCGATGATCTCTACCAGGAGTTCCCGCTGGTCCTGGAGGACAGCATCGAGGGTGGGTGGCCGGAGGAGACTTTGTCCCGGATCCTCCTGGTCACTTCTCCTCCGCCGCGCCAGAAGCGTTCCAGGCGGCGTTAGAACACTCCGGTCGATGAGTCACCCGACCAACGCCACGCGTCCCCTTCTTCTGGTCTTCGCGCTGTCCGGAGGCGCGGGACTGATCTACGAGGTCGCCTGGGCCCGCGCTCTCGGCCAGGCGATGGGACAATCGCTGCAGGCGATGACCGCGGTGCTGGTCGTGTTCCTGCTCGGACTCGGGATCGGCGCCGCGACGGCCGGGCGTTTCTCCGCCAGGCTCCGCTTCCCCCTGCGCACCTACGCCGCCCTCGAGCTGGTGATCGCGCTGTTCGGCCTGTTCAGCCCTCTGACGATCCGCCTGGTGCCGTGGGCGATTGAAACCTTCGGCCCGGCGCTGCAGGACGGGGCACCGCTCGCCCTTCTGCGACTCCTCCTCGCCATCGTGGTGATCGGTCCTCCAACCGTCGCCATGGGAGCGACCTTCCCCTGCCTGGTGCGCGAAGCGGAGCGGCGCGCCTCCCCCGCCGAGCGCGCCATCGGACTGCTGTATGGCGCGAACACCCTCGGCGCCGCCGCCGGCGCCGCTTTTGGTTCGTTCCTTCTGCTGCCGCTCGCCGGAACACGGGGCACGATCGTGATCGCGGCAGCTCTCAACCTTCTGGCAGGATGGCGGGCGTGGCGTCTCGGGCGCGGGGCCGCACCGGCAGGAACGGATGGCCTGCCGGCCGCCGGCCGGACTGCCGGTGGCGGCCCGGAGCCCGGGATGGCAGCCGCCGGATCCGGCGCGCGCTTCGCCCTGCTGGTCGCCGGAGTCTCGGGTGCACTCGGAGCGCTCTTGCAGGTCGGCTGGGTGCGGGTGATCGCCCTGACGTTCGGATCGTCGGTGTATGCCCTCGGGCTGACGCTGACCGCCTATATCCTCGGTCTCGGAATCGGCCCGATGATCGCCGCGAGGCGCGGGGTGGTGCGGCGCTGGTCACCGGTGATGCGCGCCACAACCACGCTCTGGCTGGTGGGGGTCCTGTCATCTGCTCTTATTCCCGCTTTCAGCCTGCTGCCGGAGATCGCCGCGGGGCTCTCGACCCGCCTCGCCTCCCGGCCGGTCATTCTTCTCGGCCTGCAGTTTCTCTGTCTCGCGGCGTTGCTCCTCCCCGTGACCATGGCGCAGGGAGCCACTTTCCCCCCGCTGGCGATACTGGCAGGCGACCGGCACCGGCGGGCCGCCGGCGCCGCGGGTCGCACCTTCGCCGCCTCGAGTTGCGGATCGGCCATCGGCTTCCTGCTCGCCGGGTTCATCGCCGTACCCGCCATAGGCACGCGGCGGACCCTCGCCGTGGCAGCCGCCGTGGCGCTGCTCCTAGCGGTCCTGGTGCGTTGGCGATGCGGCCGATCCGCTCCGCCCGGCCTCGCTTCGCCTCGCCGGCGCCGGTGGAGATCGGTCCTGGCGGGGACGGTGCTCGTCGGGGGGCCGCTGCTGCTCCTGCTCCTCCCCTCCTGGGATCGTCGGCAGATGACGGGGGGCGCATTCCTCTACGGCCCGGTCTACCGCGCGGCGCTCGGGCGACACGGCCTGGAGGAAGCGATCCGGAGGCGGGGCGATCTCCTCTATTACCGCGAAGACGGCGCCGGTGTCGTCACCGTGCGCCGCAACCCTGCCGGCATCATGTCGCTGCAGATCAACGGCAAGACCGAAGCGTCCGGCGGTGGCGACATGGCAACCCAGCTGCTCACGACCCATCTCCCGTTGCTGCTGCATCCCGATCCGCGGGAACTGCTTTTGATCGGCCTCGCCAGCGGCATCTCGCTCGGGGCGGCCCTGCAGCACCCCGTCGAGGCGGCACGGGTCGTGGAGATCATTCCCTCGGTGCCGGGCGCCGCCCGCCTGTTCGAGCGTGAAAACCTCGGCGCGCTCGACGATCCGCGGGTTCACGTGGTGATCGATGATGCCCGGAGTCATCTCATGGCGCGCACGAAGCGCTACGATGTCATCGCCTCGCAACCCTCAAATCTCTGGGTGAGCGGCGTTGCGAACCTGTTCACGGTCGACTTCTACCGGCTGGCGCGCCGTCGACTCCGCCCCGGCGGTCTTTTCATGCAGTGGGTCCAGGGGTACCGTCTCGAGCCGCGCGATCTGCGCGGCGTGGTGCGCTCTTTCCTCGAGGTTTTTCCCGCTGCGACCCTGTGGGAAGAATCGGCGGGAGGCGGTGACTATTTCCTCGTGGGGGGCGACGCTCCGATGGTCGCCGATCCCGAGCGCTGGCGGGCCGCCCCGGATGAGGTCTGGACCGACCTGCGGCGCGCCGGCATCGAGGGAGCCGCCGACCTCCTCTCCCGATTCGTCTGCGGTCCGAACGGGCTGCGCGCCTTCGCCGCCGGCGCTCCGCTGCACACCGACGACGACCTCTATCTCGAGTGGCGCGCCCCGCTCGCCCTGTTCCGCGACACGCTGGCGACCCAGCTCAGCGCCATCAACCGCTTCCGTGAGCCGGTGAACGCCCTCCTGCCGGAGGGCTATGCCGAACGCGATCCGGAGCTGATGGCCGCTCTCGGCGAGCGTCTTCGCCGCCGGGCGGGACGGCTGGCGATCGCCGCCAGCCTGAAGCATGCCGATCGGATTGCGCTCATGGATCCTCATCTCGCCGCCGGTATCGAAAGGCTGCGCTCGGGGCGCTACAACGACGCGGTCGTGGCGCTGACAACGGCGGCGGCCGAGCACCCCGACAGCGCCAGCGCCCATTTCCTGCTCGGGGAAGCGTACCGGGGCGCCGGCCTCTGCCGGCCCGCCGTCGTGGCCTTCCGCGAGGCGTTGCGGCGCGACGCCGACATGGCGTCGGCGTGGCACGGGATGGGGCACTGCCTGCTGCAGGCGGGAGACCTGGCGAAGGCGGAACGCGCCTTGCGCGAAGCGGTCCGTTTCGACCCCCTCGATGCGGTGGCGCGCAACAACCTCGGCACCGTCCTGTTGCGGGCCGGCGACCTCGACGGCGCGGAGCGCCTTTTCCGCGCCGCGCTGGCCACCGATCCGGCGCTCTCGGCGGCGCGCGCCAATGTGGGCCTGGTGCGCCGCCGGCGGGGCGATCTGGCCGGCGCCCGGAACGAATACCACGCCGCGCTCGACCTCGATCCGCTCAACCTGGATGTGCTTTACAACCTGGCGGCGACGCTGAAGAGACAGGGAGATGCAGCCGGGGCGACCAGCGCGCTGAGGAAACTTCTGGCCATCGATCCGACCGATCGGGACGCCATCGCCCTGCTGGAGTCACTCGGCCACGAAGCGCCTCGCTCTGCCCGGTGACCCGCCCTGGCTGATCCGGTCTCAGGCCGAAACGAGCAGCGGAATGTCGCTGAGGGCGCTCATTCTCAGCATGCGCCCGACCGGCCCGCGAGCCCCGGCCAGCCGCAGCGAGGCACCCCCCCTGCGGGCCGCCTCGCGGCATCGCACCAGGAGACCGATGCCGGCGCAATCGATGAGGCGCACAGCCGCGAGATCGAGCACCAGAACCGTCACTCCACGCCGGACGAGACCCCGCACCGCCCACAGGAGGCGTTCCGCGCGCTGGCCCTCGACGAGCGTGCCGGTGACGTGCACCGTCACACCTGAGCCTGATATCTCGGTTTTGATGCCAAGGCTCCTGTTCATCGTTCTGCCTCCTGCTGCCTCCCGCAGCCTTCCGATCCACGCCTCTCCCTCTACTACGTCGCAGCGCGCCGGATGGTTGCACGCTGATGAACAGCGCCGCTCGGGAAACACCCCATGCGGAGGCTCAGTCCCTGAGGATCGGCCGGGTCAGGCAGGTGGGACCGCCCGATCCATTGTGAGCGACGGCGCGCCC
>CBDUYA010000236.1:0-5424 GCA_965371335.1 uncultured bacterium
CGGCCGGAATTCCGGGCGCGTAGAGGACCAGCGGGATACGGATCTGCTCGTCGAAGACCTGCCCGCCATGGGCCAGACCCCAATAGCGTTCCGCCAGTGATTCGCCGTGGTCCGCCAGGATCACGACGCTCGTGCGCTCGAGTGGTAGCGCATCGAGCACGTGGCCTACGGCGTCATCCATGTAGCGGATTGACGCGTCATAAAGGTCGAGATAGGGATTGAGGTCGAGGATCAGCTTGCCGTTCGCGTCAAGGCGGTGCTGATATTTCGGAATGCGTTGCAGCTTCTTCCCGGCCGACGACGAGCGAAAATGAGCGCGATAGCCCTCGGGCGCCGCGTAGGGGCCATGCGCATCATAGAGATGCACGAAGAGAAAGAACGGCTGCTGCTGCGGTATGGTTCGCAGCCAGGCAAGGACCCGCGTGATCGTCTCGCTCGCCGGACGGCGCGAGGCATCCCCGAACTCGTCGTCCCAGATCTCGAAGCCGCGACCCAGGCCGCTCTCGGCCTGTAACGTGTAGCCGCTGACGAAGGCCCCGCAGCGGAGACCGGCGTCTCTCAGGTGCTCGGCCAGGGTCGGGTGCTCGGCCGACAGCCGGAAGCCGTTGTCGAGGCTCCCGTGCTGGTGGGGGTAGAGGCCTGTGAACATCGAGGCATGGGACGGGTTCGTATTGGTCTCCTGGGCGAAGGCGTTGGTGAATACGACCGAGCGCGCTGCGAGCGCGTCGATGTGCGGTGCACTCGGGCGCGCATAGCCGTAGGTGGGCAGGTGGTCAGCCCGAGTCGTGTCCAGGCTGATCACGACGAGGCTGTCGGGGACGATTCGCTCGGCGCATGCGGACAGCAGGAGCAGCGAGAGCAGGAGGAGCCAGGCCGACACCCGACGGAGGCCGCCGTTCATCAGATCCAGTCGCCGCAGTTGATCCGCCTCCTGGACCGGGATGACGACGGAAACGGCGACGGAAGATTGACCCGGCGTCAGCGGCGTCGCCACAGCGTGCCAATCGGCGTCGCGGTCCCGCCGGATCGTCATGTCTGCGGCGTCGGGTTCAACTCCGGACCCTCTCCTGTGAGCCATCAAATAAACAAAATATCGCCACTATCTCCCCGAGTCAATGGATCGGCGCCCCGGGCAGCTGGCGGTCCGGGAGTTCTGGGCGCTCCGGGATTCAGCCGCGCCGGATACTGATCACGGTGGCGCGGAGCCTGTCATACTATTCCCCTCATGATACGCGACCCATCCAGAACACCGGCGCCCTTCCTGCCGACGACCCGCCGGGAGATCGAGGCGTTCGGCTGGGAGGCGCCCGACGTGATCCTGGTCTCCGGCGACGCCTATATCGATCACCCGTCGTTTGCCGCGGCGATCCTCGGGCGCTGGCTGGAGCGCAACGGCTACCGGGTGGCGATTCTGCCGCAGCCCGACTGGCGCTCGGCCGACGCCTGGTGCGACCTGGGCCGCCCCCGCCTGTTCTACGGCGTCTCCGCCGGAAACATGGACTCGATGATCAACCACTACACGGCGAACCGGAAGCGGAGGAACTCCGACGCCTACAGCCCCGGCGGAAAGATCGGGCTGCGCCCCGACCGGGCCACGGCGGTCTACGTGCACCGTTGCCGGGAGGCGTTCAAGGGGGTGCCGGTGATCGCCGGGGGCGTGGAAGCGTCGCTGCGCCGGGTCACGCACTACGACTACTGGTCGGACAAGGTGATGCCGAGCATTCTGGCTAATTCGAAGGCGCACCTGCTGGTGTTCGGCATGGGGGAGCGGCCGATTCTCGAGATCGCGAGGCGCCTCGACGCGGGCAGGCCGGTTGAGGAGCTCCGGGACATGCGGGGCGTCGCCTACCTGCTCGGCGGGAATGAAACTCTGCCGGAGCATACGTGGAACGACGCCGCCTGTGACAACCGGACCGTCATGCTCCCTTCCTTTGAAGAGGCGGCCGCCAAAAAGAAGGACTTCGCCATCCTCACCCGCCTGGTGCACCACGAGACGAATCCGCTCAATGGCCGGCGCCTGATCCAGGGGCACGGCGACCGCACCGTGGTCGTGAACCCACCCGACCTGGTCCTCTCCACCGCCGAGCTGGATGAGCTCCACTCGCTGCCGTATGCCCGCCGCCCTCATCCGCGTTACCAGGAGCGGGTTCCCGCCTGGGAGATGATCCGGGATTCGGTGCAGATCATGCGCGGCTGCTTCGGCGGCTGCACCTTCTGCTCCATCACCCTTCACCAGGGGCGGGCGATCCAGAGCCGCAGCCGGGAATCGGTGCTGCAGGAGATCCGGGACGTCGCCGGGCTGAAGAACTTCAAGGGGCATATCAGCGACATCGGCGGTCCGACCGCCAACATGTACCGGATGCATTGCACCAGACCGGAGGTGGAGGCGATCTGCCGGCGGCTCTCCTGCGTCCACCCGAAGATCTGCAAGCTGCTCAATACCGATCACGCTCCGCTCGTCGACCTGATGCGGAAGAGCAGGGAGGTGCAGGGGGTGAAGAAGGTGCATGTCGCCTCCGGCATCCGCATGGACCTGGTGCGCGACGAGCCCGAGTACATGGAAGAGCTGGTCCGGCATCACGTCGGAGGACATTTAAAGGTCGCACCGGAGCACACCAGCGACACGGTGCTCAACTGCATGAAGAAACCGCCGCAGCACACCTTCGAGGTGTTCGCCGAACAGTTCAGGGAGACTTCGGCAAAGTGCGGCAGGGAGCAGTACCTGGTGCCATACTTCATCGCCAGCCACCCCGGCAGCGGCGTGCAGGAGATGATCGAGCTTGCCCTGGAGCTGAAGAAGAACGGCTACCGGCCGCGGCAGGTGCAGGATTTCATTCCGGCGCCGATGGACGTCGCCACCTGCATGTATTACACCGGGCTCGATCCGTACACCATGAAACCGGTTCCGGTCGCCCGCAAGGTGAAAGCGCGCCAGGTGCAACGGGCGCTGTTGCAGTACTTCAAGCCGAAAAACTGGTTCGAGGTCCGCAACGCGCTCATGGGAGCGGGACGCCAGGACCTGATCGGCGACCGGCCCGAATGCCTGATCCCCGCCCACCCGCCGCGCGGGGCCCGGGAGGGGAGCGGGCGGCGACCCGCGGCGCCGATGCGGGCAGGCCGGGCCTGAGTCCGAGGGGGCCCGGGACGGCCGCGCCTCAATCCCCGCTGCGACGGCGCTGGTCCTTTCGCCGGATCGACTGAACGATCTCGTCGAGACGGTGCAGGAAGCGGGAGCGATCCCGGTTCTCGAAAGGGGCCGGCCCTCCGGTAATCGTTCCGAGATCGCGCAAATGAGACATTAGCTCGCGGGTGGCAAGGGCTTCGCCGATATTCTCTTCGGTGAACTCACGGCCGGTCGGGCGAAGCACCATCGCCTCCTTCTTCAGGCAGCGGGAAGCGAGCGGGATATCGGCGGTGATCACGACGTCGTTCTCGCCGGCATGCTCGACGATCCAGTCGTCGGCCGCGTCGAACTTCACGTCCACCACGACCATCTCGATCGTCGCGTCGCTCGGCGCACGCATCGAGGAGTTCGCCACCAGCGCCACCTCGAGACCGTAACGCCTGGCGACCCGGTAGACCTCCTCCTTGACCGGACAGCCGTCGGCATCGATGAAGATCTTCAACAACGATCGGCCTTATGGGAACCTTCGCGGGTCGAGAAGAAGCGATCGATTTCGTCCAGCGCGCGGGCGATGTCATCCGTCTCGTTGTAGAGGTGGGGTGAAAACCGCAGGACATCTCTGCGGGCCGATACGATGACCTTTGCCGCATTCAGGTGGGCGGCAAGCGCGTCCGGCTGCGCGCCGGCGAAGCGGGCTGCGATGATCGACGTCCGCTCGTTTCCGTTCATCGGTGAGACGATTTCGGCACCACGTCGGCGCAGGCCTTCGATCAGGAAATCCGCCAGATGCTTGTTGCGCTCGAAGATGCGATCCACGCCGATCCGTATCAGGTAATCGATCGACGCGGCCAACCCGAGCGCGCAACCGTAGGCCATGGTGCTGAATTCGAAGCGGTGGGCTGATCCGGCGAACTCCACCCGCGCCGCCTGCAGATCCCACATCTCCCGGTGGGATCGAAATCCCACCAGCCCCGGATCGAGGGTTGCCTGCAGGTGGGGTGCGAGATACATCACAGCGACGCCGAAGGGGCCGCAGAGCCACTTGTAGGATCCGGCGATCAGCGCGTCGACGCCGCTGGCGCCGACGTCGATCGGGATCGCTCCGGCCGATTGGGTCGCGTCGACGATCATCAGTGCACCATGTGAGTGTGCGGCTTCCGCGAGGCGGGCGACGTCGTGGCGCTGGCCCGTGCTGTACTCGATATCCGACAGGCAGACGACCGCCGTGTTTGCATCGATCGAGCGAATCAGGTCATCGGGATCGACGTAGTCGGCCCGCCCTCCCGCCAGCCGCATCTCGCAGCCGGTGTGACGGGCCACCCGCGCCCAGGGATACACCGTGCTCGGAAACGCCATCTCGGTGCTGACGACGTTGCTACCGGAGCGGGGTGCGATCGCCCAGGCGAGCGAGGCGAGCAGCTCCGTGGCGCTCGAGCCGATGGCGATGTCGTCCGGCCGGCAGTGAAAGAGACGGGCCGCAGCCGAGTGCAGGGGCGCGAAGATGTCCTGCTCCGCCGCTTCATCGAAGCGGATGGTCCCGTGATCGGCCAGGTCCTGCATCCATCGCACCGTGGTCTCGTGCGCGTCCCGGTACACCAGGCAGACCGAGGCGGTGTTGAGATAAGAGGTCTGGCGGCTGGCGGGGAAATCGATGCGATCGACGAGTGATTCCATCCTGGCGATCCTCCGGAGCACGCTGGATGCTCCATGGTAGACGAAAATCTTCCGGCTTCGTGATCGTTTCCGTAAAAACGGCCGGGCAGATGTAGAATGCACCACTCAAGATTTCGTCGCCGGTGTCGTGTGCGGGGTGGTCCGAACCGTCCGGCAGGCGAAGGGGGGGCCGCTCTCATGTCGGACGATAAACCAGGCTCCGATTTTGATGCCGCGAAAGCGGAGGCATTTGCCGGGCGCTTTCTCGACGTCCTGAACGACGGGGCCCTCTGTCTCATGGTCTCCATCGGTCATCGAACCGGCCTGTTCGATGTCCTGCGCGATCTGCCGCCGTCGACCTCGGAGGAGATCGCTAAACGCGCCGGGCTGAACGAGCGCTACGTGCGGGAGTGGCTCGGGGCGATGACCACCGGGAGAGTCGTCGAAATCGACCCAGCCTCTGGGCGGTACAGGCTGCCGGCGGAACATGCCGCCTGTCTGACGCGCGCGGCCGCCGCCGACAACATGGCGGTCTTTACCCAGTACATCTCGCAGCTTGGCAGTGTGGAAGACGACATCGTCGCGTGCTTCAGGAAGGGCGGCGGCGTGCCGTATGAGAAATACCCCCGCTTCCACGCGGTGATGGC
>CBDUYA010000237.1:0-5418 GCA_965371335.1 uncultured bacterium
GCGGTTCCCGGCGATCGAGGGCAAGACCTGGAACCACCCGGTGCTGGTCGGCGACGTCCTGCTGGTTCGCAACAGCCGGGAGATGGCCGCGTTCCGCCTGTCCCTCGCGGGCGGCTGACGGGAGTTGCCTTCGCCGCTATCGACATGATCGACGTTGATCGCCTCGGCCGGAGAGGATCTTCCCTGCACCGAAAGATCAGGCATTGGATTCATTGGCCGTCGCTTACAATCGACCGGTCACGGGCGGAAACGGGTCACCCGCGGGAAATTAGTCACCTGCAGGAACTGGTCACCCACGGGAAACGGAGTGAGCGATGACCGGCAAGCGAATCTGGATCATGGACGGCCACAACATCATCTTCGCAATCCCGTCGCTCGAGCGGCTCCAGGTCTCAGACCGTCGCGACGAGGCGCGCCAGAGTCTCGCCGACAGGCTGGAGCAGTTCGCGCACGCGCACGGTGAGAAGGTCCTCGTCGTCTTCGACGGCAACGAGCTGGCATCGAACCCGGACATCATCCAGAGGCCGCTGTTCGAGATCGTTTACACGCGGCGCGGCGAGGGAGTGGCCGACGACCGGATCATCTACGAGGCCAGGCAGCTCTCGGAACAAGGACGCCCGGTTACCGTCGTGACCAACGATGTGAGCACTCTGGCCGGGCAGCTACCGCGCGCGGTTCATCACCTGGGCGTCCAGGAGTTCTGGCTGAAGCACATCGACAAACAGCCCGCCCCGGGCGACGCGCAGGCAGGCGAGGGCGGCAAGCGGGTCGAGGGCGACTTCTCGGACGTGGAACGCGCGATGCTGGCGCAGGCCGCCGTGGCCGAGGCCGCGCCGCGAGCGTACGGCGCGGCCGCGTCTTCCGGCGCGGGCTCAAACCACCGCGACAGCCCCCAAAGCCGCCCGTCCGCGGAAGAAGGGCTGCGCGAGCAGCTCCGCCGCAAGCGCGAGAGGGGGCGCCTCCGCCAGAAGCGCCGGCTCGAGCGGCAACCGAAGCCCGGCCGGCGCCGCTGACCGGGGTGCACCGGCACGGCCGCTCCCCTCAGCGACGCACAATTCGCCTGATTTCGATCGTGCCTCCGTGCTCAAGATGGGGACAGTTTGCCGCAATCTCGAGTGCTTCGTCCTGTCCTGAGGCGGTGATGAGGAAGTAACCGGAGAGATTCTGCTCTTCCGGCGCCTGCAGGGTCGTTTCCTGCACCAGGCTGTCCTCGCCGCGGCGCACGAACCGCGATTCTTTGCCGAGTTGCTCGCCGCCGAGCAGGCGCCCTTGTTCAGCCTGTCCCGCTGCCCAGGCGGTGTACTCCTTCACAATGGTCTCTCCGGCGGCTTCCGTTGTGGCGAGCATCGCATCCGATTCCCACAGCAGGAGCATGTAGCCCGGAGCCTCCATGCTGGCGGCGCGAGGCGCCTCGAGAATGCGCTGCGACATGAATCCCGCGCTATAGAGGAGAACCACCGCGACCAGAGCTGCCGCGACCTTCAGGTAGACAGTCCAGGCCGGAGCCGATCCGGGCGCGATCAGGCCGCGCTCCCGCAGGGCCCGCACCGTGCGCGCCTCCAGGTCGTCCGACGGCTGTGGGCCTTCCGCGAGCGACCCGAACGGCAGGTCCTCTCCGCTGCTTCGATCTTCGGGCGGCTCGATGCTCATGACGCTCCTCCCTGGTTCTGAAACAATCCGCGCAATGCGTCGCGGGCATGGTGCAGCTGACTCTTGGACGTTCCCTCATCGATGCCGAGGAGAAGACCGATTTCTTTGTGGGTGTAGCCTTCGATCTCATGCAGCACGACCACCTCGCGATAGCCCGCCGGAAGCCGGGAGATGGCGCGCTCCAGGTCGACTCGATCCTGCGTGACGTGATCCTGCGTTTCGATGGTGACGTTCCGTGCGACCTCCGGGGAATGACGGATCACGGAGATCCGGCCGCGCGCCCGCCCCAGCTCCCGGCAGAGATTTACCACGATCCCGGCCAGCCAAGTTCTGAGGCTCGATCGCCAGGCGAACCGCGGGAGCGCCTCGGCGGCGCGGACCCAGGTCTCCTGCACGATATCCTCGGCGTCCTGCCTTATTCCGATCAACCGCCAGGCGACGCGAAACAGCGCCGGCGTGTGCCTCCGATAGAGGTCCCTGAACGGTCTCTCCTCGCGACGCCTGAGGAACGCTCGAACCAGCTCCTGGTCGGACGTCACCGAATCCGCTCGAACACGATCGCCTCCATCCAGGACTCCTTCCCTGCCTCGTACCAGGTCCATTGCGAGGTGAAATGGCCCTGATCGATGAACTTGTAGATCGCCTTATCCATGTGGCCCACCGAACGCGTGGCAATGTTCGCCCCGTCCAGAAAGGTGAACACCACGCGCCGCCCCCCGGCCTCGATATCCGTGGCGAGCAGCCGCGGCTGGTTCATCGCCTCGCAGTAGTGAGTCAACATGAGCCGATCGCCATCCATGTGATACATAGTATGCATCGTCCGATCGGGAGCGTCCTTGAAGCGGGTCGTCTCGACAACGACTGACCCGCGGGCCACGACATCGAAGAGGATCGTCTCATCCCACCCCTTCGTGCTGCGCGCCCGCCATTCCCCCTTCAACTCTTTGAGCCTCGCGAACGCATCGACGGCGAGGCCGCGATCCGCGTCAGCCGAGCCGCCGCCGCTCAGCAGGAATGCGTTACCCGCCGGTCCCCTCACCAGCATGCTCCGTCCACCGGGCGCCCCCGCATCCCCCTCCACGCGCTGCCTCGATTCCCCTTCCGCGCGCTGCGCCGATCGCCCGGCGGCCCGCAGCCGGTCCAACAATGCCTCGGGCTCGGCGACCGCGAGGACGAGGGCTCCGGTCGCGCTGCGCGGCTCGGCCTCGGCGACCGCTTCCGCATGAACGACGAGATAGGCCACCCCTCGTCGTTCAAAAACCAGCGTCTCCGGCAGGTAGTCCCGGGTCGCCACGATGAAGCCCAGTTCGGACAGGAATCTCTCGACCGCCTCGATCGATCGCACCGCCAGTCCGATGTTGTAGACCGTGGGGGTGATAGGAGGCTGTTGTTCATTGTCCCACGGATGGTCAATCAGGTGGATCTGGTTGCCGGACGGATCGGTCACCTCCAGATAGGAACCAACAGCGCTTTGCAAGGCGTCTTCAGAACGAACGTGCCCTCCGGCATCCACTACGGCTGCTCGCGCCGTCTCCAGGTCCGCGACGCTCATATTGAGATAAATGCGGGCCGAGCCTGCCTTGGCCGGTGGCGCCGCCGACTGCGCCAGGATCAACCGCATCGGACCGAGTCGCATCCGGACCTCCTCACCCGATGCTTCACGCCGCTCGACCTCGAACCCGAGAGCGGCCGTATAGAAATCGACGGCCTGCTCGAGGTCCCGGACCTCATACTGCAAGGCTTCGATCTCCATGCCGCCGTCCCCGGCAGCCGGCGCAGAGTCCTGGGCGAGGGCACTGGAGGCCAGGACATCGAGCACCGGGATCATGAGCACTGAGGCCACGACCGCCAGGGCCATGAGCACCGGGGCCACGAGCACTACCCGGACAATCTTCCGAATCGGTTGACAATCGCACATGGCTTCGGCCTCCTTGAACGCAAAAGGTCGCGTTTCGATCACTGAGTGACAGGAGGCGCACAGAAGGTTGCATGCGGGCGAATGGCGGCTTCGTCCATGCCGATCGCTCCACCCCAATATTCCTGTAGATTCCTGCTTGACATCAAGCAAATATTCGTGTATATTACACCCATCATCAGCGGCCGCTTCTCGCCCCGTGCCCGAGAGGAAACCGGCTGCTTATGCACATCCGCCCCCCCGGGATGTGATTCGCCCGATGGGGCTGCCTAGCAGGGTGGTTTAATAATGATGACCAGCGCGTGGCGTAGACAGGGAGATCATTCGCGTTCGGTTCCTTCGAGGCCGCCCCTTCCGAGCTCAAACCTTTATCCCGACGCGGAAACGATCCGGCTCGCTGCCGGCGCCCGCCTTCTCGCCCGCATCATCGAGTCGCACGCTGAACGCCGCGTCTCCCGGTGGGGTGCAAATGTGTGCGCGGCAGGCTATGCGGATTCTTCGACCGGCGCACTGAACGCCCGTCGCAGCACAAGCGCGGTGTTGATCCCGGCGAGGACCGCTCCGGCCAGCAGAAGCCCGGCACCGGTGCCGACGATCAAGCGGCTCGACAGGCCGAGGCCGATCGCCAGCACCGGCAGACCGAGACTCCAGCAGAAGAAGATTGTGGCCTGTAGGCGGCGATCGATCATGGCATGCGGGTTGAGCGCCGGCCCGCACCTGTCGTGGTTGAGGCTGGAGCGGATGGAGAAGAAGATCGGCAGGATGCGCGCCTCCACCCCGATCACCATCTGGGCCAGGAAAGCGATCAGCCCGATCATGCCGTAGACGGCCGCGTACCTCAAGGTGGCGTCCGATCGCGGCAGCAGGGCAAGCGTGCAGCCGATCACGGCGCTCACTCCCCCATAGAGGATCGCCTGCATCGCGTGGCGCACCCCGTAATCGGGATGGCGCAGGCCGGCGGGAGGCCGCCGCCGGTTCTTCCGCATCCAGAGCACGTGCAGCAGGAAGACGATGAAGGCGGCCGTCGCCGCCAGAGCGAATACCGGCAGGAGACGGCTGCCGGTGAGAAAGCTCCAGAAGAGCCCGAGCGCGCCGATCTCGAGGAGGATTCCGCTGACATAGAGGGTTCCCCCGCCCGGCACCGCGGACGGCAGCAGCATCGGCAGCAGTCGATACGCGATGCCGATCACCAGCATGATGATCGCCCATCCGAGGGCGGCGAGGTGCGCGTGCGCATAGACCTTGGAGAGTGGTTCCACGGCGATGAACGGATCGTGCTTGTCGATGCCGAGCAGCAGCCCGACCAGGCCACCCCGCTGTACTCGGCGATCCAGAAATGACCTGCCATCCCGGCCGTGCCGGACACATACATCACGAAAGCGATGAGGTCGAGGCGGCCGGTCGGCATCGGCATCCGCAGCGCCAGGGGACCGACCACGTAGAGGGCGCCGACGATGGCGGCGCTGATCCAGCCGAGGGTGATCAGATGAACGACGGCCAGCCCGTGTGGATGGTAGAAGAATCCGGGGAATTTGCAGGGTCGACCGTGGTTCCATCATGGCTCGCCGCTCAGTCTAACAGTTCCCGGACGGCGCCCTTTATTTCAGATCCGGGCAGCCCCCGGCTGGTCGGTTCGGTGATAGAATTCTAGAAACATCACTTCGATGAGGATGAGGATGGGGAACCTCCGATCGGCCCCGGCCGTGCTACCCGGCGCGGCGGTGATGCTTCTCGTCGGCGCCTGCCTCCTGGCCATGCCGGGGACGGCGAGAACGTGGGGCGCGGCGACCGACGAGGCGGCCACTCCGGCCGGCTGGCTGGAGGGGGTCTCCCGCGAAATCCGCCGGGCCGAG
>CBDUYA010000238.1:0-5369 GCA_965371335.1 uncultured bacterium
GCGTTTAGCCGCCAGCGGCCTCACCTCCCGATGCTTCGGTAGCGTCATGGTTCGCCCTCCTTCACCAGCCTCTGAGCGAGTCGGAACTCAGCCCCTTTGACGGGAGGGGGCTCCTTCGTCCCCCACTGGACCCCCCACAATATCGCTCATAGCGCGTTTGACGGAGCCTCAATGATCTCCCCAGAATCCCCATAACCCCTGTAACTCCAGCGTTTTGAATGGTGAGCCGTGCTGGACTCGAACCAGCGACCCTCTGCTTAAAAGGCAGATGCTCTAACCAACTGAGCTAACGGCCCATCCATCTGAGTGTGCTCATTCTACAACGTCGCAAGCCGGTGCGCGCTGCGGGGGCGCGCGCTCACTCCGGCAGATCGCTCCGGTCGGGGTTCCAGACCTCGATCTCGAGGGCTTCCGCGGCTTTCGTCAGGCGGAGGTCCGAGGTGACGAGCAGCGGGACGGTGCGCTCGGCGGCGGCGCCGGCGATGCCGCGGCGGAACTCGAAGATCTGCAGCGCGTCGAGGAAATCGATCTCGTAGTGCTTGGCGAAGTCCTTGACCTCAATCGGGTTGAAGGGCGGCAGATCCTCCCGTTCGAGCCAGTCGGCGCGCACCGCGATGGTGCCGTCGGCGATCTTGCGTCGCAGCAGGTAGAGGCGACGATGGTAGGTGTCCTGATCGGCGGTTTTCTGCCGCGGTCCGGCGCCGGAGGCGAAGCGGCGCTTCAGCATCCCGTAGGCGACCGCGACGCCGACCCATGTCGTCTGAAACGGACCGTTCCGCTCGACCATGCCTTGCACGCGATCGACCCCCGGTTCCTCGCCCGGATCCGACACTAGTTTCACCAGGGCGGCGGCGTCGAGCCAGTAGACTCTCTGCCTCGCCTCGTGATCGAAGTTCGTCATCGTCCCCCCATGGGTTTGGGCTTACGCGCCGCCGTGGTGCGTCGCCGTACCTTGCGCGCCGGCGTCTTCGCCGGGCCGGTGCGTTTCTCGAATCCGTGGAGTTCCTTTTCGAGGTAGCGCAGGACCGCCCGGGCCTCGTCGACTCCCATATCGTCCTCAATCACCCGGGTCAGGGTCAGATCGAGGGCGTCGCGCAATCCCTCCAGGGAATCCTTGCGCGCACCAATCACCGCGGTCGCACGCTTCCCCTTCAACCCGGTTGCAGCCTGTCGCTTCGAGCGCTTCTTCTTGACCATGGTCCCCGGAATGATCGAATGGTCCCCCTCCTCAGGGGCAGATCGTGGTGGCCTCGCGGCGCAAACCGGCGCTGGTGTTGCCCAGTCCCCGTTCCCCTTCCGCCGAGACGAAGCTCACGAAATAGATGAACCCCTGTCCCGGCACGGCCGGAAGGTCATTATCAAGGAAAAGGGTGTCACCTGGATCGGGATCGCTGAAATTCTGACAATCTCCGTAGCCACCGTCGGGCAACCCATCATCATCGGCGTCCGTCATGGCGCTCAGCGGTCCGCGGTAGACGCGGTAGAGCAGGGCCTCCGAGACGGCGGGCCAGGTGAGCGACGCCGCGTCCGCGAGGAAGGTGATGCGTGGCAGGAGGGGGCCGACGAGGGCGTAGCGGCCGAGCGCATCGACGGCCGCGTGAATCATGTTGTGCTCGGTGAGGACGACGGTGCCCGGGATCCTGAGATAGGCGTCGCTGCCGGTGTCGAGTCGGCGCAATTCGATCTCATCCTCGCGCGTTGCCGTGCCGTCGACGACGCCGTCCTGATCGGTATCGAGGTAGCTGAGGATGAGGTCGGCCGTCTGGCCGTTGCCGAGGCCGACCTGTCCGCTGAGCAGGCTCAGGTCGGCGTAGGCGCCGAGATCCTGCTCCGGCTGTTCGAGGCGGCCGACTTCCCCCGCCCCATCGACAAAGACGATCTGCAGCGTGTCGGTTATCGAGGTGTACGAACCGGCGGGGGCATCCCAGGAGAGGACCGTGCCGATGACGCTCGCATCGGCCGTGACCGCGCTGCTGGCGCTCAGATCGTCGACCGCGGTGCGGCTTTCCTGCAGACCCTCGATGTTGACCAGTTCATCGATATCGGTGGCGCCCCCGTTGTCGATGGTGATCGTGGTGACCGGCGGGGCCGGATCGGGGCCGTCCCCGGCGTCGTGGGCCACGGCGCGAATCTCATAGTCACCGTCAGGCATGATGGAGACGTCCCAGTGAACGAAATAGGGTGGCATCGTATCAGGATTGGGATGCGCGGCGTGGGCCGCGGGGATCGGGGAGAAGGCTCCGAACGGGAGCAGCCGATGCTCGAACCGGATACCGAGGAGCGGGGAAAGATCGGCGGGAGAGCCCTGCACCAGCCTCCCCTGCACGGTCACGCTGGTGCCGCGCACCGTTCGCCCGGCGAGCGCCGCCGCGATCGAGGCGCGTGGAGGACCGCTGAGAAACCCGATTTCCATGTCGTCGGGCAGGCCGAGGACCGCGAGGGCCGGCGCGTCGATCTGATTCAGGTTGCCGACGTTGTCCCGGATCTCCACCACCGCGGGCCAGATCCCTTCCGGGGAGAAGCGCGCGAACGGGATCGCACAGGAGTAGACACCGTCCAGGTTGGTTCCGCTATCGGGGATTGTGGTGATGCATTCGGCATCTTCCACCACGCCGCCCGGCGCCGAGAACCTGACCACGACCGAGGCGATGCCCGCCAGATCGTCGGTGGCGTGCAGCGTCGCGGGAATGGTCGCCGCGACAACCGTCGTGTCGACGGCCTCGGGTGCGAAAGAGAAGTCGACCAGGGTCGGCGGCACGAGGTCCGACGCTGACACCACGTTGAGCGCTGTGGGGAAGCCGAGGCTCGTCAGTTCGCCGGTCGAATAGGATCGGATATTGCCTGCGATATCGCTCGCATCGACGTTGATGACCGTCCAGGTTCCTGCCTCGGAAAACTGCGGGAAGGAGACCTCGCAATCGAACGAGCCGCCCCCCTCTCCGCCGACTCCACCGGGATTGAAGACGATGCTGGTGCAGCCACGCAGGATCGAGGTCGAGCCGGGGCTGATGAAGCCGACTTTGATCCAGGCGATGCCGGTGATGTCGTCGATGATATCGAACATCGCCAGCACGGTCGCGGGTCCGGACAGGATATCGATGGCTGTCGGGGTGAAATCGAAGTCGACGAGGGTCGGGGGGGTGACGTCGGGCTGCTGCGAGACGGTCAGCTCGGTCGGGAATCCGGCCGTCTGAAGGTCGCCGGAGAAAAAGAAGGCGCTGTTGCCTTGAGCGTCTTGCACCTCGATCTGCAGCACGGTCCAGACGCCGCTCTGGGAGCCCTGGGGGAAATCGATGGTGCAGTCGAAGGTCCAGGCCGGCGGGGTGCCGCTGCTCGGAACGGTGGCGCTGCAACTCTTGAATTCAAGAGGCGAGCCGGGGCTGGTAAAGGTCAACTCGACCAGTCCGACGCCGGACAGGTCGTCGCTGGCCACGAAGGTCGCCTGCACCAGGGCATTGCTGGTCGAGATGTCGATAGCGGTCGGGATGAAGGAAAAATCATCCAGAGCGGGTGGAGTGACGTCGGTCTGACCGATCGCGAAGGCGGGCAGGAGCAGGCTCAGGCAGAGCTGCATGGCCAGCGCGATGAGGACTTTCCGGCTCACGATCCCCCCTCCAGTGACCGTTGAGGTGCCCCGAATTCTACCATGCTCCCCTCGCCCCACAGCGTCTTTCCCTTGTTGGACGGGCACTTGCGGTGTTCCGTGCGGCCGCCTTGGCCGCATCGATGTCGGAGAATTGACACCGCCGCAGGCCTGCGAGGCGTGCCGGCACCGATCCCTTGCCGGTTCGCCCGTCAGCGCTTAAGTTCTACAAATCCGGCGACTTTGGAGTTTCCCGCCGGGACAGGAGAGAGGTGCGGTTCCCTGCCATGATCTCCTCGCTGCGTTCGCTCCGGAGGAGCGTCTTCGCGCGTCTCGCCATCGCCCTGGCGGCCGTCCTGGCGATCGCCTTCGGCGTCGGCGCCGCGGTGACCATCACCGCTCTGCAAGGGGCGCTGGAGCAGCAGGCGCGCACCGATCTGCAGCATACCTCGCGCGGCGTCATGCAGGAGGTGCGGCAATACCTGGAGGCGCGCCGCACCGAGGTCGAGCATTGGTCGGAGCATATCGCCAGCGAGGAGGCGCGGCGCGGCGATCCCGACGGCCGGGTGCAGGGGCTTCTGCGTCGCTTCGAGCGCGAATCAGCGGCTCCCTACCGCGAACTCCTGATGATGCACCCGGACGGTACCGTGCTGGCCTCGACCGTCGCCTCGCGCATCGGAGAGCGGATCGATCTGGAGCGACTCGAATTCGGAGGAGCGGTGACCTCAGGCGCCGCCGGCATTCGGCTTCTGCCGCGAGGCGGCAACGAAGCGGCCGGAATCGTCATCATCCAGCCACTTGCGGAAGGTGGGGCCGGCCAGGTCGCGGGGTACATCCTCGCGACTCTGGAATGGATGGCGATCGACACCATCCTCGACGTGGCCCGTTCCCGCCACCTGCACGACGAGGACGGGGCCTTCCTGCTTTTCCTCAGCGCTTCGGGACAGGTCCTGGCAGCGTCTCACGACCGGTCCGAAGACCTGCCGGCGGCGATCGCGGCGGGTTATAAGGCTGATTCCACCCGGGTCTCGCGCACCCGACTCGGAGAGGCCGGCGAATACCTGATGGCCGTGACGCGCGGGAGTTCCCTGCCGGCGCTCTGCCTCCAGACCTACCGGATAGTCGCGTTCCGCCGGACGTCGGAGGCGTTCGCGTTGGTCGGAGTGTTCGTCAAGAGCGTCGTCTGGTCCGCCATGCTCGGCCTCCTGATCGCCGCCACCTTCTCTTCGCTGATCGCCCGGGACATCTCCACGCCGATCCGGCGTCTCCGTGAAGGGACCCGCAGGCTGTCGGAGGGCGACCTCGCGGTCCATGTCGAAGACGATCGCGATGATGAGCTGGGCGAGCTGGCCCGATCGTTCAACGACATGGCGGCCGAGGTGGGCCGGGTGCGGCTCGGCCTGCAGCGGGCGATCGCCGTGCGGACGCGGGAGCTCGAGCTGAAGACCGTCTCGCTCGACCGGGCGCTGCAGGAAGCCAACGAAACGGCCAGCACCAAGTCTCAGTTTCTTGCCAACATGAGCCATGAGATCCGGACGCCGCTGAACGGCATCATCGGGATGACCGCCCTGGCCCTGGAGACCTCCCTCGACGACCGTCAGCGCGAGTACATCGGTCTGGTCAAGTCGTCGGCCGACACGCTGCTCGACCTGGTCAACGACGTCCTCGACTTCTCCAGGCTCGAGGCCTGCAAGTTCCGAATCGATCCGATCGACTTCGGGCTACGCGCCAGCCTGAGCGAGACCTTGCGCCCCCCCACGCTGTCGGCCCGGGTGAAGGGCCTGAA
>CBDUYA010000239.1:0-5364 GCA_965371335.1 uncultured bacterium
GTGTGCGCCGGTCCGGGTGGTGCTGGATGGAAGGTTGAGGACCCCGCCCGGCGCGAGGATCCTGTGCGCAGGGGGAGGGGAGACCGTCATTCTGACCCGCCGGGGTGGGCCGGTCCGCCGCCGGGAGAGGCTCGAGCGTGCCGGAGCCCTGGTGCTGGAGGTGCCGTCGAGAGACGGGCGCCTGTCGCTGCGCCGGGCCCTGGCGGTGCTCGGTCGGCGCGGCATCCTGAGCGTGCTGATCGAGGGCGGAGGGGAGGTTCTCGGCTCGGCGCTCGATGAGAAGATTGGAGATCGGATGGTTCTGTACGTGGCGGGTATGGTCATCGGAGGCCGGCAGGGCCGCCCCGCCTTCGGCGGGCGCGGTGTGGCCCGCCTGAGCGATGCCGTGCGCCTGCGCGGGAAGACAGTGCGCGAGGCCGGGGGCGACCTCGTGGTCGACGGGATGCCGGTTTTCCCCGGCGTCCGCCGCGGGTGAACCGCATGTTCACCGGGATCGTCGAGGGAACCGGGAAGGCAACGACGCGTGGCGCCGGTGGTGACGAAACGCGGATCCGGATCGAGGCCGGCGTTCTGGAGCAGCTCGATCATGGCGCCAGCGTGGCGGTCGACGGGGTCTGTCTGACGGTGGTGGAGAGCGGCCCCGGCTGGTTCGAAGCGGTGGTGTCGCCCGAAACGCTGTCGCGGACGACGCTCGGCCAGCGGGACGGCGGGCAGCGGGTCAATCTCGAGCGCCCCCTCCGGCTCGGGGATCGGCTCAGCGGCCACATCGTTCAGGGGCATATCGACGGCATCGGCGTGGTGCGCTCGGTCAGCCCGGAAGGGACCGGATCGAGGGTGCGGATCGAGCTGCCGCCCGATCTCGATGATTGCGTGGTCATGAAGGGCTCGATCGCGGTCGACGGCGTCAGCCTGACGGTGGCGGCGCGCGCTGGAGGATGGTTTGAGGTGGCGCTCATCCCCGAGACCCTGGAGGTCACCGGGATGAGCGATTATGGTCCCGGTACCCGGGTGAATCTCGAGGTGGATGTTCTGGGACGCTACGTGGTGGAATATATGAAGCGGCGCGGCGATGAGTCCGCGGCGACCGTGAGTCGTGATCTTCTGGACCGGTTCCGGTCCGGCGGGAAGGACGAGGAGGCCCTGTGAGCAGCAAGAAGAAGTCCCGTGCCGCAGCCCGGGCCGCGGCTTTTTGCACCGTCGAGGAGGCGATCGCCGACATCGCCGCCGGCAAGTTCGTGATCGTGGTCGACGATGAGGACCGGGAGAACGAGGGAGACCTGACCATGGCGGCGGAGAAGATCACCCCGGAGGCGATCAACTTCATGGCCCGCCATGCCCGGGGCCTGATCTGCCTCCCGCTGACGGAAAAGCGGCTCAAGGAGCTGCGGATTCCGCAGATGGTGCAGGACAACACCTCGCCTTACGGCACCGCCTTCGGCATCTCGATTGAGGCGCGACGCAACGTCTCGACCGGAATCTCCGCGGCCGACCGCGCTCACACCGTGCGGGTCGCCATCGATCCGAAGACGCTGCCCGACGACCTCACCCGGCCGGGACACATGTTTCCGCTGCGGGCCCAGGACGGAGGGGTCCTGAAGAGGGCCGGGCAGACCGAGGCCGCGGTCGATCTCGCCCGCATGGCCGGTCTCTGCCCGGCCGGTGTGATCTGCGAAATCATGAACGAAGACGGCACCATGGCGCGCGTTCCCGATCTGGTGAGCATGGCGAAGCGCCATGAGATCCGCATTATCAGCGTGGCCGATCTGATCGGCCACCGCATGAGGAACGAACGTCTGGTGCGGCGGGTCGCGCAGCCGGAGCTGCCGACCACGCACGGCGAATTCCGCCTGATTGCCTACCGCAGCGCGATGGAGAAGAAGACCCACCTGGCGCTGGTCCTCGGCGACCTCGCGCCGGGCGACGAGGTGCTCGTGCGGGTTCACTCGGAGTGCATCACCGGGGACGTGTTCGGCTCGCTGCGCTGCGATTGCGGGGCGCAGTTGCGCCGCGCGATGGAGATCATCGCCGCAGAGGGTAAAGGGGTCATCGTCTACCTGCGCCAGGAGGGGCGGGGCATCGGCCTGATCAACAAGCTGCGGGCCTACGAGCTGCAGGACCGCGGCCAGGACACGGTGGAAGCCAATCACAAGCTCGGCTTCAAGGCGGACCACCGGGACTATGGGATCGGCTCGCAGATACTTCGTGATCTCGGCTGCACGAAAATACGCGTGCTGACCAACAACCCGGGCAAATTCTCGGCTCTGCGCGGCTATGGACTGGAGATTGTCGAGCGTGTGCCGCTCGAGGTCGCTCCCAACGCATCCTCGCGCCGGTATCTGAAGACCAAGAAGGAGAAGCTGGGGCATCTGCTGTCGCTGGTGTAGTCGACCGAGGCCCCGGGTGAACCGATGTTCGAAGCTCT
Organism: uncultured bacterium; assembly: GCA_965371335.1. Taxonomy (GTDB): domain Bacteria; phylum Acidobacteriota; class Polarisedimenticolia; order Gp22-AA2; family Gp22-AA2; genus CBDUYA01. The sequence continues at coordinate 2,423 of CBDUYA010000239.1, forward strand.
GAGCGAGCGGCTGCAGAAGGCATTCCGTGGATTGCGCGGTCACGGTCACCTGACCGAGACCGAGTTGCGTGACGGACTGCGCGAAATCCGTCTGGCGCTCCTCGAGGCGGATGTCCACCTGCAGGTCGTCAAGGAGCTGATCGAGCGGGTGCGGCGGCGGGCCGGGGAGGAGGAGATTCTCAAGAGCCTGACGCCGGGACAGCAGGTGGTCAGGCTGGTGCACGAGGAGATGAGCGGCATCCTGAGCCAGGGCTCCGAAGGGCGTCTGCGGTATGCCTCGCAGCCGCCGGGGGTGGTGCTCATGGTCGGCCTGCAGGGGTCGGGAAAAACGACCACCAGCGGCAAGCTGGCCCGCTGGCTGAAGGAGCACGGAAAATCGCCTCTCCTGGTCGCCGCCGACGTGCGCCGTCCCGCCGCGGTCGACCAGTTGCAGATTCTGGGACGGCAGCTCGAGGTGCCGGTCATCACCGTGCCGGGAGAGGATGCCGCCGCGGCCTGCCGCGCGGGGCTGCGCGAGGCCCGCCTCGGCGGGCGGGATCCGGTCCTGGTCGACACCGCAGGCCGCCTGCACATCGATGACGAGCTGATGACGGAGCTGGCCGGCCTCAAGGAGATCTGCCGCCCGCAGGAGATTCTTTACGTCGCCGACGCGATGACCGGCCAGGATGCGGTGCGTGCCGCCAGGGGGTTCCACGAGCGCCTCGGTCTGACCGGCGTCGTTTTATCGAAGGCGGACGGCGACGCGCGGGGCGGGGCGATCCTGTCGATCCGCCACGTGACCGGTGTGCCGGTGAAATTCGTCGGAGTGGGCGAACACCTGGGGGATCTCGAGCCGTTCCACTCCGACCGGATGGTCTCGCGCATCCTCGGCATGGGCGACGCGCTGACGCTGATCGAGAAGGCCGAGGCGGTCGTCTCGCGCGAGGAGGCGGTGGAGACCGCCCGGCGCATGCGGCGCGATGAGCTGACGCTCGAGGACCTCCTCGAACAGCTCGACAGGGTGAGCAAGATGGGCTCCCTGCGCGACCTTCTCGGCATGCTGCCGGGAGCGTCGGCGCTGCGGGAAATGCCGATCGACGAGGGCGGGCTGGTGAGAACGCGGGCGATCATCGGCTCGATGACGCGGCTCGAGCGGCTGCGGCCGGCCTGCATCGACGGCAGCCGGCGGCGCCGCGTGGCGCGCGGCTCCGGGACCGCGGTCGCGGAAGTGAATCGATTGTTGAAGCAGTTCAAACAGATGAAGAAGATGATGAAATCGCTCCACCGAGGTGGTGCCGGCTCGCGGCTCCGCGGACTCCTGGGAGCGGGGCGTCCTTTTTCGCGCTGACGGCCGGGCGCGGCGAGGGTTGGATCAACGGGTCGGCTAGCCTGACCGCATGCGCGGTCGCGACGGAGGTGTTAACGTGCTGGTGATACGCCTGAGCAGGGCAGGAACGAAGAACAAACCTTTCTACCACGTCGTGGTGTCCGAATCGACGCGGACGCCGACGGCGCGCGCGACCGCCCGGCTCGGCTACTACGATCCGCTGAGGAATCCGAAGGTGGTGCAGATCGACGTCGGCAAGGCGGATGAATGGATTCGCAAGGGCGCGCACCCTTCACCGACCGTCCGCAAGCTGATCGCCCGGGCGCGCACCGTCCCGGCGCAGAGCTGACGATGGCGCGCACCACGGGGCCCGACCTGCGCGGCTGGGCCGAGGCGATGGCCAGGGATCTGGTCGATCATCCCGAGACGGTCGAAGTGCGTCTGGTCGAGGAGGACGATGTGGACGTTCTCGAATTGACGGTGGATGCGGGCGAGATGGGGCGGGTCATCGGCAGGCAGGGACGGACGGTCCAGGCGCTCCGCACGCTGATGGCGGTCGCCGGAGCCCGTCACGGCCGCAGTTACGAACTTGAAATCATCGACTGAAGACGGCGGCGGGGCGGCACAGGCTGCCGGCCGATTGATATCGATTGCCACCGGTCTGAAACTGCGAGGAAACGGCGGCCGCTTGACGGCCCGTCTGATCCCCGGCGGCATCGATCAACTGCAGGGGCGTTCGGCGGTCTACGTGGGGCGCAACGGGGGGCCCTGGCAGTGTCTACAGGTCGAGGAATACAGCATTTACGGCCGCAAGCTCATCCTGAAGCTGCGGGGAGTCGACTCGGCGGCCGCGGCGGAATCGCTGGTCGGAATGGATATCTCAATGCCCTGCAAGGGTTTGGTTGATCTCCCCGAGGACGCCTATTATATTTTCGAACTGGTTGGTCTGAGTGTGCAGATGCGCGATGGCCGGGTCCTGGGCACGGTCCGTCGCGTCGTGGAGACGGGCGGCACGCCGTTGCTCGCCATCGAGCCACCAGCGGGTTTGGTGGAGAAGCGCCGGCAGGACGAGATCCTCATTCCCGCGGCCCGGTCCATCTGCGCGCTCATCGACATCGACTCGGGGTGTATCACCATCGATCCGCCCGAGGGGTTTCTGGAACTCTATGGAATTTGATATCGTCACAGCCTTTCCCACGATGGTCGAGGGTCCCCTGTCGCACAGCATCGTGCGGCGCGCCCGTGATCGCGGTCTGATCACGATCCGGCAGCACGATCTCCGCGATTATGCCGAGGGGCGGCACCGCAAGGTCGATGACATGCCTTACGGCGGCGGGGGAGGGATGGTCTTCATGCCGGCGCCGTTATTCGCGGCGGTGGAGGCGGTGGTTGCCCGCCACCCTGCGCGTTCATCGCGGACCATTCTCCTTTCTCCCCAGGGGAAGCGCTTCGATCAGCAGGAAGCGAAGAGGCTGATCGGATACGAGCGGCTGATTCTGGTCTGCGGCCGCTACGAGGGGGTCGACGAACGGGTGAGGGAGCACCTGGTGGATGAAGAGATCTCTATCGGCGACTACGTGCTGACAGGTGGAGAGATCCCGGCTCTGGTCCTGATCGACAGCATGACGCGTCTTCT
>CBDUYA010000240.1:0-5354 GCA_965371335.1 uncultured bacterium
ACGACATGATCCGCCCCGGACGCTCCTCGATCGGCCGGCCGATCCACTCGATGATGGCGTCGACCTTGCGGCTGTCGGGCACGCCCGCTGAGTACGGCTCCCGAATCGACGCCGCCGTGCCGCGCCACGGCCCGGACGAGAAGACCCAGTGGTAGACGGCGGCGGTCACCCCCTGACGTTCGGCGGTGACCCAGAGCGGCTCGCTCAACAGCCAGACGGCATCATCCTCCTTCCTGAACGCTCCCCGTTCACGGTCGAGGAACCGGTTGGCGACGATACCGTGCCGGTTGGGATACACCCCGGTCGCCAGGGTGGCGTGGGCCGGGAAGGTCGAGGCGGGGAAGGGCGGGACCAGACCACCCGCGGTGACCCCTTCCCGCTGCATTTGGCCGAAGGCCGCCCCCCCGATCCGTCCCGGATCGTCCCAGCGCAGCCCGTCGAACGAAATGAGCACGACGGTGCGGGCGGGAGAACCGGGCCGCGACGCGGCCGCGCCCTCGCTCGATCGGGCGGTGCCCCATGCGGGTCCGGCGAGCAATCCGCAAAGCGCGCCGATAAGAACACAGCCGCGCACGCGCCGCAGCCGCGATGACGCCCCCGGGGAGGAGGCACCTCGTCGGCGTGACCTATCCACTGATCGGATCACCGCCCCCTCCGCGCAAGTAGCTCTCCAGAGCGCATTTCCAGTCGCGAGGCACGTGGCCGGTCAGCCGCGTGTAGAGCGTTGTCTCGACCGCCTCGTTGGCCGGGCGGCTGGCGAGTCCACCGGCCGCCTCCGCCAATACCTTCTGCAGCCGGACTCCGCCGGTGTCGAGCGCCGCGATGACGGCGGCAGCAACCTCGTACCGGGAGCAGCTTCCGGAATTGCCGAAGTGCACCACACCACGGTGAGCGGTCTGCAGCAGACGGAGAAGCGCCGCCGCCAGGTCGGACGTCCAGGTCGGCGATCCGGCGCGATCGCCGACCGCGCGCAGCACACCTCCGTCGGCGATCTGCCGGCGGATTGCATCGACGAAACTCGCCCCGCCCTCCCCGTAGGGCCACGACGTCCGGATGATCAGGTGGTCATCCGCGTGCCGGGCCACGCCACGCTCCCCTTCGAGCCGCGTGCGGCCCAGTTCGCCGAGCGGCGACGGCGCATCGACCTCGGTGTAGGGGTGGCCGGACCTGCCGTCGAACACCGCGGTGCTGCTGAACTGAATCATGCGCGCGCCAATCTCCGCTGCCGCGCGCGCGGCGTTGGCGGCCCCTTCGGCATTCACCCGGCCGGCGCATCCGGGATCGATCTCGCACGCTTCAGAACCACTGATCGCAGCGCAGTTGACGATCATGGTCGGTCGTAATCTCTCGACCTCCACCTCGACCCGGAAGCGATCGGTGACGTCGATCTCGGCGCGGCCCGCCGAAACCGTGCCGGGGAAGGCATCCTCCATCGCCGCCGCCACCGCTCGGCCGATAATCCCCTCCGCCCCGAGAACCAGGGGCACCTGCCGGGCGGCGCTCATCAGAACCCTCCACCGCCCACGGTGGAACGGAGATCGATGACGTTACCGACACCGCTGAGATTGATGAGAAAACGGAACTCGCGCTGGCTTGTGGTCGTGAAGTTGCGGTTGAGATACTCGAACTGAATGCCGCAGCACTGCGTGTTGTAGCCCAGCTTGTAACTCTGGTCCCGTAGCCGCGGCTCCCCCGGCTGCACGTCGCCCAGCTCGATGTTCAGCTGCATGCCGAGCAAGAGACGCTTGTTGAACAGGTTGGTCTCGCCGTTCAGGCCGATCTGGTTGCGGTCGAACGGTGGAAAGGTTGCCAGCCCCTTTTCCCGCAGCGCCTTCCCCTCGAGGTCCCGCACCAGAGACCAGGTGACGTCGATGAAGCCCCGGCCGGGACTGCGCAGGTTGGCGCTGAGGCTCGCGTCACGAATCTCCTTGAAGATGACGTCGAACGACGAGCGCGCATCGACACTGATTTTCAGCGACGGATTGAAACGGAGCGTCGCCCGGATCGGCGAGACCTGCTTCTCTTCATCGAGCGCCGCCGATCGACTGAGCGGACGAAGAAATGAAAAGTCCTGGCTGATCTCCAGCGAGGCCACCTCGACCGTGGTCATTTCCGGTTCCTGCGGTCCGGGCGGCGCCTCGGATTCATATTCTGGCGCCGGTGTCCCCGCTCGCCTCTCCGCGTCCTCCTGTTCCAGCTCCCTGCGCAGTTGCTCCTCCACGCCGGCCAGAGGATCGGAGGATCCGCCGATGAAATCGACTCCCGCCGGCGGCAGGAACAGGGCCGGGTCGGCGGTCCGCATCGGCCGCTTGGCGAACAGTCGCGTCACCAGCGCGTAGGTCACCCGGTTCACATCGCCGGTGAGCCGATCGATCTCATCGAACTGGATCGCCCGCCCCGGGTCATTAACCCGTGACTGGTAGGTGTAACGGAGGGTCGGCTCGATAGTGTTCTTGTAGCGGGAGGAAAACCGCGATCCGGGGGTGTCGAAGACGCGGCTGAACTTTGGCCCGATCACTGTCAGCCCACCCTGATAGAGCTTGCGGTTGAACGATTCATCCAGCACCACCAACCCCTCCCGATCCCGGACGCCGTTCCCTTCGCCGAAATCGTTGGTACCGGGCATGCCGTCGCAGCCGATATCATCCTCGAGCCCGAACACTCCCAGAATCCCGCAATCGGTGTCGACGACACAAGGATCGCCTACCAGACCCACCGTGCATATTCCGCTCAGGCAAGTCCCGCCAATGTCTTTCTCCCGATCGGCCGGGTCCCCGTTCCCCTCTCCGTAATCGCCCGTTCCCGGGATGTTGTCGCAGCCGAGGTCCTGCCCCTGACTCTTGCTGTAGTAGGTGTCGCGCACCCCGGCGCTCGCATCGATGTCGAGCCACGGCACCGGCGACAACTGCGAGGAGAGGGTGGGGAAAGCATCGACCCGCTGGTAGCTCTCGTCCTCCTCCCCTTTCTTGAAATTGCTCGCCGATGATTCGAGCGTCAGGAAGAAAGGACTGTCACCCAGCCGTTGACGGCGGGCGCGCAGCTCCGCCTCGGGCCGGATCCAGCGCACGATCGTCTCCTCCCTGGTGGCCAGAAAGTCATCCCCCAGGCTCGGATCAATCGCCACCTGCACCAGCTGTTCGCGCCGCTCCGCCCGCATGTTGAGCGAGTAGAACCCCCAGTTGCGGCTCAGGAACAGGTCGCTGACCGCCTGCGGATTGGACGACAATCGAATATCGCGGGCGAAGTCCTGGTAGTAGTCGAAGTCGCTGATCAGGTTGGCGTTGGCGACCAGGTTCCAGTCAAGGCCAATCTGCTGGCGATGCTGGGAGTTGATCACCCAGCGGTCGATCGGAACGCCCGGCTCCTTCTCCTCCTTGGCGACCTGGTCCTGGATAAAGTAGCCGCTGAAATTCCCCCGGCCGGCTTCACTGATCACGTAGCGGTATTCGGTCCCGATCCCGTATCCGGCCTTCGAGAGGTAATCGACGTAGATGGTCGCATCCATGTTGCGCCGCATCGCCCAGTAAAAGGCCTGGCTGAGGACCGTCCCATTACGTTCCGAGAAACCGAACTGCGGGAAGAGCAGGCCGGAAGCGCGGTCGGTCTTGATAGGCCAGACGAAGTACGGGCTGTAGAAGATGGGGACCCGGCCGACGCGGAAGGTGAGATCGTGCAGGTAAGCGTACTCACCGAGCCGCAGCAGGCCGCGGCGCATCTTGAAGCTCCAGTACGGGATCGGCTGGGTGCAGGCGGTGAAGCGCGCGTTGTGGAGCATCAGCTCGTTGGCCGAGAGCTTCTCGATCCTCTCCGCCATGAAGTAAATGCTCGGTTCGGCGATTCCACGCGCGTCGGTGAACGTTCCCGTGTCGGTCTCCAGGTTGTATTCGACCGACTGGGCCGTGATCCTCGCCTCACCCTGATCGATGATGACGTTGCCCTCGGCAAAAACCATGCTGGTTGCGGGAATGTAGCGGACGAAGTCGGCCTGCAGGCGGAGATCCCCGTAGCGGATGTCGACGTAGCCCTGCAGTATGAGCTCGTCCTTGCCGAACACCGATCCCGGCCCGGCGGCAATCTCAAGGATCTTGCCACCCGGCCCGGGGGTGACGAGGCGCGGCCCTTCCCCGGCGTTTTCCCTTTCCCGCGCGGGCCCGGCGGCGCTCCGGTCCTGAGCTTCAGCCTCCTCCTGAGCCGGCGCGGCCACAGGAAGGAGTGCGAGCAGCAGGAGTATCACCGCCGCCGGCCTGTAGACTGGTCGCATCTGCCCGGGGATCCCGTTAGCTGCGAGGTTTCGCGTGTGTCGCGTCAGGTGACGGCGACCCCTGCGTATCCAACCACCGAGTCATGGTCGCCGCTCCTCGTTCCGGAATGATCGTAGGCAACCAGGCGGGCTTCCTTCGCTCCGAGCCGCCGGGCCGCCTCCAGTCCCGCGACCGCAGGCGCCACCCCGCACATCGTGATCCCGCTCTCGACGACCACCCGGTGAAGCCGCTCCGGATCGAGAGCCAGTATCGGTGCGAGCGCCTGTTCATCCTGCCCTTTCGCCACCGCCGCCGGCAAGTAATGCGACATGTCACTGCTGAGCACGAGCAGCACATCCTGACCCGCTTCACGCACCGCCTCGGCGACGGCGCGGCCGAGTTCCAGCAGCAGGGAGAGCCGCATCGTGCCGACGCAGATCGGCAGGAAGCGAAACTCGCCGAGGAGATGCTGCAGGAATGGTATCTGCACCTCCAGCGAATGCTCTCTCCGGTGCGCCACCTCGTCGATCCTCGCAGCGCCGCAGCGCGAGAGGACACCCGCGGCCAGTTCGTCGTCGAGCGCGACCTCGCCGAGCGGAGTCCGCCACGCGCCCCGATGCATCAAAGCGATCGGCTTCCCCCGGCCATGGTGATTCGGCCCAAGCATGATCACCCGCCGCGCCAGGCAGGTCGACGTGTAGGTCGCCGCCGCAACCGACCCGGAGTAGATGTAGCCGGCATGCGGCACCATCAGGGCGAGACCACATGGTGCCGGGGGCGGGCGGCGTCCCCCCGTCAAATGCTCCAGATCGGTCCTGAGTGTCTTCTCATCGCCGGGGTAGAACGTCCCGGCGACGGCTGGCCCGCGGCTCATGGGATCTCCCGATAATGGCCGCTCCGTCCCGCTGGAAGCGCGGGGAATGGTAGCAGATGGATTCGGCAAAGTAAAGAAAACCGGGGACTTGCATTGTTTTCGCCGACCTGGTCATGGTAAGATTCCAGCTTCAGTTCGTCCTATGGCACGGAAGGATCGATGGCTGCGAGGCATGGCGTTTCAACAATGCGGGCCTCCCGGCTGCGGATCGCCCTGGCGCAGGTCGCCCCAGCCCTCGG
>CBDUYA010000241.1:0-5324 GCA_965371335.1 uncultured bacterium
AGATCGAGAGGAGCTGACCGGTGAGAACGGTCAGCACCAGGCCTCCCATGTTCAGGCAGAAGACCGGGATGATCGGACGAATGCGGGCCTCGGGATCGCGGGAGCGCAACGACATTCCGATGATCGAGCCGAGCACCGCAACGGCCAGCGGGAGCGGTCTCGGCAGGACGCAGAGCGCGGTCATCATGTAGCCCATGTCGAGGGAGATCGACAGGTGGGCCCGGGGGAAGATGGAGAAGCTGAAGAACCAGGCGAAGCCGATCAGCAGGGAGAAAATGAAGATCGGGAGGCTCTCGCGCGCCACCAGATCGCGGGCGTGGAAGAGCTGCACTCCGACCACGAGCAGGGAGGACGCGCCGAGACCGATGGCAAAGGCGCGGAAGCGCCTGTCCTTTCTATCAGGGGGGGCGTCGCTCTGTGCCACGGGCAGATCTCTCCTCGAAGCGTCTGTCCCGTAAGAATCTAGGCGCCACCGGAGCGGGGCGCAAGGAATGTGGCGGCGGATCGTCAGTGCCGCCCGCGGTTGACACCCGCGTGAAGGCCGCCCTAAGATGGCCTCTCCGCGAGGTGTCCATTTGGCGTCCGTGCCGCAGGAAAAGCTGGTTCTGTCGCTACCCCCTGACCCCGGCCTGGCGAGGTTGACGAGGCTGGCGACCCTTCATTTCCTCCGCCAGAACGGAGTGAAGCCTCTCGACGCACGCCGCCAGGCGCGCACCGTGGAGCAGCGCTCGAAGAGGCTGCTGCGTGCCGCGGCGAAGGCGAAGCGCCGCCACACCTCCCTCGATTTCGTCCTCACCAGCCGGGTGAAGAACCTGGAGGTGGTCCTGCGCCGGGGTAAGAGCCGAACGGCGAGCCTGCTTCAGGTCAAGCGCTAGTGTCCTCTGTCTGGGTCTTGCGCCGGGCCGCTCGGAAGCGTCACGGCCGCAGCCGGGCACCCGGAGTCATCTGCGCCGCCGTCCCAGCCGGATGCGATGCGCGATCCCCTCGATGATCGTGAGGCCGCGACGGGTCGACACCACCTGTCCCAGGGAGATTCTCAGCTCACGTTCCATGTGAGCACGGCTGCTTCCGGCGAAATAGCCGATGTCGTCGAGGGTCCGCGACAGCCGTGAAAAGCAACCGTCGATCTCGTCCTGGGTCGGGACGGGATCGTCCGCCGCGGGGGGCGCTTCGGGAGGGTCTCCGGCTGCGGCGAGAGCGGCGAGGCGGAGTTCATAAAGGACGATAAGAACCGACTGCGCCAGGTTCAGTGAGGCGTAATTCCCCGACGATGGAATGGTGCCGATCGCCTGGCACCGCGCCAGCCAATCGTGCGTCAGCCCGATATCCTCCTGCCCGAAGAGGAGGGCGACAGGGCCGCGCCGCGCCGCCCCGAGCAGGCGCGGGGCGATCGTCCGGGGGGGATCGCCGCGGCGCCCGGCGAGCCCTCTGGCGGTGAACCCGACCAGCAGGGAAGCATCCGCGACCGCCTCATTGATCGACGGATGCTCCTCACGGCTCTCGAGGACATCGGTCGCGTTCCAGGCGAGGCGGCCCGCCTCGTGCGCGAAATAGCCGGGATCCTCATAGGCCAGCGGATCGGCGACCTGAAGCCGGGCGAATCCCATGTTCTTCATGGCGCGCGCCACGGAGCCGACATTGCCCGGGCTCTTGGGGCGCCACAGAACGACGCGGAAGCGCTGCAGGATGGCGGGATCTTGCATGCGCGGATGGTAGCAGTTTTCTTGACACCTCGCGGGGACGGGTGCTAGGCTGCACGCCTTTTCGCGGAGGCATCCGATGGGCATGCTCGGTGTGATCGGCGGGAGCGGCCTGTACGGCATGGCCGGCCTCGAATCCCCGCAGGAAGAGCGGGTGATGACTCCGTTCGGCGAACCGTCCGACTGCTACCGCATCGGGACGCTCGCGGGGCGCGCGGTCGCGTTTCTGGCGCGGCACGGCCGGGGACACCGTCTCCTTCCCTCGGAGATCAATTACCGCGCCAACATCTACGGATTCAAGGCCCTCGGGGTCGACAGGCTGGTCTCCGTCAGCGCCGTCGGCAGCATGAAGGAGAATCTGCATCCTCTCGACGTCGTGCTGCCGGACCAGTTCATCGACTGGACCCGGCAACGAGCGGGGACATTCTTCGGGGACGGGATCGCCGCGCACATCTCGATCGCACAGCCGGTCTGTCTGGAGCTCCTTGAGCATCTGGCGCAGGCCGTGCGCGGCAACGGGGCGACGCTGCACCGCGGGGGGACGTATCTTTGTATCGAAGGCCCGCAGTTTTCCAGCCTGGCCGAATCAAATCTCTACCGGTCGTGGGGCGTCGAGGTGATCGGCATGACCAATGCAACCGAGGTCAGGCTCGCCCGCGAAGCTGAACTCTGCTATGCGACCATGGCCATGGTGACCGACTACGATTGCTGGCATGAGGAAGAAGAGGCGGTCACCGTCGAGGCGGTCATCGCCCGCCTCAACCAGAACGCCGCGACGGCCCAGGACGTGGTGGCGCGTCTTGCCGCGGGTCTCACCGGGGAGCGCGCCTGCCGGTGCGGCTCGGCGCTCGAGAATGCCATCCTCACCGATCGGAAGAAAATCGGGCCGCAGGCTCGCGAACGGCTCAATCTGCTGGTCGGCAAGTACCTGGATTGAAGCATGTCTCTCCTCGTCGTCGGCTCAGTTGCCTTCGATTCCGTCAGAACCCCTTATGGTGAGGCCCGCGAGGTTCTGGGGGGATCGGCGGTCTACTGCGCCGTCGCCGCCTCGTTTCTCGCCGGGGTGCGGATGGTCTCCATCGTGGGTGAAGATTTCGGCGAGGAGCCTCTGTCGCAGCTTCGCGCCAGGGGCATCGATCTGTCCGGCCTTCAGTCTGGCGCCGGCCGGACCTTTCGCTGGAGCGGGGAGTACTCGGACGATCTGAAGCAGCGTTCCACCATCGCAACGCACCTGAACGTGTTCGAATCTTTCCGTCCGCGCTCCGACCCGGTGGATCGGAACGTTTCCCACCTCTTTCTCGCTAACCTCGATCCCGATCTGCAGCGGCTCGTCCTGAACGAAACGCAGCCCGGGCTGTCCGCCTGCGACACCATGAACTTCTGGATCAAACAGAAGATATACAGCATCAAGCGATTGCTGCCGGTGGTCAGCGGTCTGCTGATCAATGAAGCGGAGGTCCGGCTCCTGGCCGGAGAGCCGAACATGTTCGTGGCGGCGCGCCGACTTCTCGATCTGGGCCTTCGTTTCCTCGTGGTCAAGAGGGGTGAGTATGGAGCGGCGTTGTTCGTCGGCGGGCGGTACTTCACCCTTCCCGCCTACCCGGTGGAGAAACCGATCGATCCGACCGGGGCGGGAGACAGCTTCGCCGGAGGATTCATGGGATACCTGGCGCGAACGGACCGCGACGATGCCGCCACGTTGCGGCAGGCGATGCTGTACGGCAGCGCGCTTGCCTCGTTCTGCGTCGAGGATTTCAGCATCCGGCGCTTCGAGACGGTCACCCCGCAGGCGATCGAAGTGCGATGTGCCGACCTTCGCGGGTTTATGAGTCTCGATGGGGACGGCGCCTGACCGGCGGCCGCCGCCTTCGGCTCCTTGACAGTCGCCTCAGCCCCTCGCTAGGATGGACGCAATTCTTTGCAGATCAGGATGATCGGCGGAGTTTCAAGCATGGCACCGCGAAACCTGGTGGGAAAGCTCGACGGCCGGGGGCTGCGCATCGGACTGGTGGTCAGCCGGTTCAACGACTTTATCTGTGAGCGTCTGGAGCAGGGCGCAGTCGACTGTCTGGTGCGCCACGGCGTCGAGGACGGGGAAATTACCGTGGCCCGCGTCCCGGGCGCCATGGAGATCCCGGTCGTGGCTCAGCGGATGGCGCGTTCAGGGCGCTATGACGCCGTCATTTGCGTCGGCTGCGTCATCCGCGGCGAGACCGCTCACTACGATCAGGTCTGCGCCGAGGTGGCCCGAGGGGTGAGTTCGGCGGCGCTTGACAGCGGCTTGCCGGTCACCTTTGGTGTCCTCACCGTGGAGAATCTGCAGCAGGCCCTCGAACGGGCGGGTGCGAAAGGGTCGAACAAGGGATGGGACGCCGCTCTCGCGGCGATCGAGATGGTCTCCCTGTTCAAGTCGATGGAATAGCGATGGCGTCGCGCCACAAGGCCCGCGAATACGCGTTGCAGATTCTTTACCAGGCAGAGGCGACCGCCGCTCATGCTGCGGAGGTCGTTCCGCAGTTCTGGCGGGAGCCGGATGTTCCTGCTGAGGTGCGCGATTTTGCCGAGCGGCTTGCCGTCGGCACCTCCGACAGCCTCGCCGAGATCGATCCCCTGCTGAGAGACCACCTGGCGCACTGGCGTCTCGAGCGCCTCGGGATCGTCGACCGCAGCGTGCTGCGCCTGGCGGTCTTCGAGTTTCTTCATGAGCCGGATACACCCCGCATCGTCGTCATCAACGAGGCGATCGAGCTCGCCAAGCGGTTCGGCGGCGAAGACTCGGGCCAGTTCGTCAACGGCATTCTGGATGCGCTGCGCAAGACACTGGAAGCGGTGCCCTCTCTTTAAGGCCGATCGCACTTTCGTAATTGCTCGGCGGGGTGGCGGCCCCGCTCACTAAACCCTAGATTTCACTCCTGTCGGCAGATCGATCCGCCGGGCTTCCGGGCCCGGAGGCGGATGACTCTTGCCGGCCGGAGTTCCTGTGAGCCTGATCGGCAGCCTGGAAGATCTCTCATTCCCGGATATCCTGCAGGTCATTCACCTCAGCAGGCAGACCGGCACGCTGGTCTTGAAGGACGCGCAGGGGGAGAGCCGCGTGCGCTTCAACAACGGCCTGGTGTGCGGAGCAACCCTCGGCCAGGGGGGGCTCGAGCTGGAGGACCTGCTGGTGCGCAAAGGGCTGGTCGCTCCGGCCGCCTTCGAGCCGGCACGCGTCCGAACGGCGCAGACCGGAGAGTCGCTGGCCACCGTGCTCATCGCCCTCGGGGCGGTGTCGCAGGAGACGGTGGAAAGGGTCGTGCGCGATGAGATCTGTTCCGCGGTCCGTCATCTCGTCCTGCTGCAGGAAGGGGAATTCCGCTTCGATCTCGACTCCGGCCCGCAGCCCGAGCCGGCTGAGATCCGGCTGCAGGATGGTCTGACGCCCGGCCCCATCCTCGAGGGGCTCTCCAGTCCGCAGCCGTTTGAGGCGGTGGACGGATGGAATGAAGGGACGGGGCAGCAAGCGGATCGGGTCTCCCGGATCCTGCTGGTGACCGATCGGACGACGCTGCGGGCTGACCTGCGTGGCGAGATGAATCGCCAGGGATTCGAGGTCAGCGAGGCGAGCGGCGCTGCCGCGGCGCT
>CBDUYA010000242.1:0-5311 GCA_965371335.1 uncultured bacterium
ATCACGGCGCGGGTTACTTTTTCCCCGAGGTAGTCCTCGGCCGACCGCTTCATCTTTTGCAGCACGTAGGCGGAGATCTGCTCCGGACCATGTTCCTTGCCGCGGATGCGAACGCGGACGGCATTCCCGGGGCCGGCCGCCACACGGTAGGGCACCATCTTCATCTCCTCGGTCACTTCCTCCATTCTCCGGCCCATGAATCGCTTGATGGAGAAAATGGTGTTCTCGGGATTGGTGATCGCCTGCCGCTTCGCCACCTGCCCTACGAGGAGTTCATTCTTGTCATTGAAGGCCACCACCGACGGGGTTGTCCGTGCCCCCTCGGCACTGGGGATGACGGTCGGCTTGCCCCCCTCCATGATGGCGACGACGGAATTGGTCGTCCCCAGATCGATCCCGATAATCTTGCTCATTCATTCCTCCTCCCTGACGCTGGTATTTTCGAAGTTTAGTCAGGGCATAGTATAGAGATTGAGTCTTGTATTGTCAAGTTTGACGCGGAGGCCTGTTGAATGCCAATAATATGTTTATTTTCTTAATCTTGCGCGATTAAGACCCGCTCTCTGAAATCAACCGATAGCCGTCCGGCATCTTCTCGTAGCCGTACAGATTGCCGTCAGAGTCGAGGAGATCTCCCTGTTTCACGAGATTGGCCGAGACCAGGTGGGTCAGTGCCGGCGGGTAGGTGCGATACAGGAGGTAGTAGACCTGCAGCGCGAAATCGACCTGGTGGAGCCGATCGGACGCCAGCGCCTTATCGAGCTGCTCGACGTCAGGGCGGGCGAATAGCGGACTCAGGCAGGCCTCGAAGCGCCTCCCCTGCCTCACATCGAAAAGCCAGGGCTGCAGCCGGTAGAAGACCGCCCCTCCCGCCGCCAGGATGAGAAGAAGGTAGGCGATCCCCTGCACGACCGGCGCGAGCCGGCGACGTGGCGGTGCTTCCACTGCGGCCGCCCGTGGGACCCGGGTACGGACCTCCTCCAGGAGATGCCGGTTGATCAATTCATAGAGTATGCGACAGGTTTCGAACTCCCCGTACAGGGAGCGCTCGACCACTTCCTGCACGGTCCGCCTGCCATCGACCAGCGAGTGGACGACCCGCTCTTCATCGCTGAGCGTGATCCCTCCTTCGGCCTCTCCTGCGGCGGCGGAGCCGTCCTGCTTGACCGAGGCGATCTCGACGTCCGCCCGCCGGTAGACCGTCGAAAAGGAGCGAATGCCCTTCTCGATCATCGGCCACTCATCGAGGATCCGGGCGCCCTCCATGAGCACACTCTCGGCGGAAAGGGGGACGACGAACTTCTTGTCGTAGTCGACCTTCGTCTCCTGGCTGAAGTCGTATTCCCCGCGCTGCCAGCGGAACAGGCGGTAGATCGTCTGGCTGATCTGGATCTGCAGGGCATCCCGCAGCACGTCGACGTCGATCAGCCCCTTGTCGACGAGCACATTGCCGAGGCGATTGAGCGTCTCCCGCTGGGTCTTCAAGGCCTCCTGGAGCTGCGCCTCGGTGATCTGGCCGGTCTTCATCAGGACCGTGCCGATGCGATCCTCGAGCCGCCGGTGTTGCGATTCGGCCGCCACCACGTTGCCCTGGACGAAGGAGACCATGACGACGTCCTCACCGTGCTTGAGCGTGAGAACACCTGTCTTCCTCTGTATCCCGATCAACTGGAAGATATCGGCCAGGCTAAAATCGCGCAGGGTGCCTTTCAGTGCCATATCGCTATCCTCGTGCGTAATCCTGGGCCGTCAGATTTGCCGCCAGCCACGTCAACAGGCCCAGGACAATCGGAACGATGAGGAGGGCTCCACTCCCTCCCGCGCTGTCATTGCCGGGGAGGACGAGAAGGTGTCCATGGAGCGAGATGCGGACCCAGATGGTTGCCCAGGCGGCGAGCAACAGCGCGCCGAACAGAGTACGGCCGCCGATGATGTGTCCGCCGCCAGGCAGGACGAGCGACAGCAGCCGCATCCCCAGGAAGCTCTGCCGCTGGTAGCGGACGACCTCCGCCATCTTGCGGTCTCGCACCACGGGCGCCAGGCCGTCGCGCAATATGAACAGATGGACGCACTGCGAGCAGTAGTCGGGGGTCTTGGTGACGACGTGACACCGCCGGCAGAAAGCCCGGCCGCAGCGCCGGCAGCGTCGGGCGGCGCCCCGGCGCGGCGCCAGTCCGAGGCCGGGGATGAGGAGGGCGGTCAGCAGGCCTGCGCCGCCGGCCACTGTCGATGAGGCGGTCAGGGCGCGCACGATCGTTTCCTTCATCGGCGCCTGGAGATCGAGCGCGAAGACCCGGTCCCAGATCTGTCGTGGTGTGTAGGTTGTGTCCTGGGGTGAGCGACGCACCTCCTCGTTGGTGGCACCCACCAGGATCCCGGCGATGAGTATTTCGTCCACGGCACGCGCCCTGTTCAGCGCCGCGTCGGCTTCCTCCATGCGGAAACTCTCCAGATGCGCGAGGTGGCTGTTGAAATGGGCGATGGCTATCGTCGGGTCGGCCTCGGCCGCGCGCTTGTACAGGTCTTGAGCAAGTGCAAACTCCTGGCGGAGGGCGTGGAGATTGCCGATGTTGATCATGGCGCGGGCGTGCGATGCGTCAATGTCGAGAACCCTCCGGTACATCTCCATCGATTCCTCGAAATGCCCCCCGGCCCGGTAGGCGGAGCCCAGAAGAAAGGGGAAGAGCGGTTCGTCCGGATGGCGCAGCGCGACGCTCTTGAGAGCCACTTCGTGCCTCAGGTCGGGGCCGGTCCGGATCGACTGCATCAGCGCCCGAGCCACGGGATCGGTGGCGATTCCAAAGTGCCATGTGAGAAAGCGTCCTATCGGACCGGCGGCCAGCAGCAACAGGAGCGCTCCGATCGCGATGGCCCGATCCGCTCCCCTCAGGTAGGCGAAGAAGAGAGCGCTCCAGATCGCGATCACCCAGGCTGGTGGAATCGGCACGAGCAGCGGCAAAGCGAGGAGCAGCCATCCGAGTATGTGCGCCGCCGGCTCCGACAGCCTCGCCTGGCTCCGCTCCTGAAGATCGTGAATCAGGCTGGGCGCGCTCCGCCACAGCATCAGCAGCAACGCGGCGATGGTTCCGAAGCAGAGCCCCAGGTAGAGGACGAGACCCGAGTTGCCGAGGATCAGATAAAGCGACTCGGGATCATGAAGGACCGACATTCCGCCACGCCACCATTCTGCCACCGCCCCGAAGAGCGCGCGATCGCCGCGTAGAAGCGCCAGAGCGAATCCACGATGTGCCACGGCGAGGTTCGGATCGAACTGCAGCGCGCGCTGGAAATCGCCCTTCGCCTTCTCGAAATCCCCCGCTTCGAGGTCGAGACGCGCCCGGGAGTGGAAGGCGGCGGCGATCTCAGGAGCGGAATGCAGACCCTCGCGCTTCATGAACGAGAGGGCCGCCACCACGAGACGATCGGCTTCTATCGTTTTCTGCCGCTCGACCAGGGCCGCATAGCGGAACCAGAGTCCGCTCAGGATTTCTCTCGAGTCGATGCCCTGCGCCGGCAGTGGAACGACCTCGGCCTCCTCTTCTTCATCCACCGGGTCCCGAGGCTGTTCGGCGGACGCGGCCGGCTGCTCGTCGAGATAGATCACCTCGGCTTCCTGTGCCGCAATGGGAGCGAACGAGGCGACGAGGGAGAGAAAAAGGGCAGCGCAGAGAAGGCCGATCAGGGATCGAGACGCCGGCGGGCAGGAAGACCCGCTGGCGCCGATCCGGATCGGCGCTTTCACGATGTCTTCGGGGCCTTGGAACGTACGGTTACGAACTGCATCTGAAGGTCTCCGATGAGTCCCTCGAGCATTTCTTTCTCTTCCGGCGTCAGGTTGCCGTGCGTCTTCATCTGAAGCGCATTCAGGAGATCGATGATGTGCTGAGCCGCATCGAGGTCGACCTCGACCTGGTCATTGAGCGGGCTGGGACCGGCACCGAGATGAGCAGCGGCCTGCCGCGCGAGATTGAGGACGAGGTTCTGGAAGTGCGCCGAAGAGATCGCCTCGCCGCTCCCGGGCGCGCTCCCCGCCGCTTCGCCGGGGCTCTCCCCTGTCGCTGACTCCGCCGCCGGCGAGGGGGGCGATGCTGCCTCCGAAGTCGAATCAGGGCTGCGCAGATCGCCGTCGGATGTGAACGAGCGCCGGTCAATGACCCGGATTTCCTGCTGTCTGGCCGGCTCTTCTTTTTTCTCTGCCATTGTGTGATGTCGGGCTACGGTGCTGTAGCCACCTTAGGACTTGCGCGATCCGCCGCGGATGGTAGCATCACACTCTGGTGAACACAAGATCCGGGCAATACGGCGATCGACGCTGCGTTGTGCCTCCGGCGCCTCGCCGGGTCACATGGCGACAACACGCCGGACATGGTCAGGGAGGAGGTCGATAGAATGTCGGAGATGGATCGTCTGCGCGGCATCATGCGGCGCCTCAGAGGTCCCGATGGGTGTCCGTGGGATCGCGAGCAGACCTTCGAGACTCTCAGGACGTACCTTGTCGAGGAGACCTACGAAGTACTCGAAGCGAGCGCTTCCGGATCTGCGGACGCCCTTCGTGAGGAGCTGGGTGATCTGCTGCTGCAGATCGTCTTTCAGGCACAGATTGCTGAAGAGCGTGGGGAGTTCGACCTCGATGCGGTGATGAAGGGGATCGGCGATAAACTCGAGAGCCGGCACCCGCATGTCTTTGGCGACGATCGACTTGATACGGCCGAAGAGGTCCTGGCCCAGTGGGAGCAGATCAAGGCGCGTGAGAGGTTGAAGCGGCGTGATGGCTCGATGTATTCCGGAGTGCCCGCCAGCCTGCCGGCGCTGCTCAAGGCATTGCGTCTCTCCTCCAAGGCTTGCCGGGTTGGTTTCGATTGGCCCGATCGGGAACAGCTACTCGACAAAGTCAATGAGGAGCTGTCAGAACTGAAGGAGGCTCTGGCCGGCGGAGACCGGCGCGCGGTCGAGGAGGAGATCGGGGATCTGCTGTTCACCCTCGCCAACGTGGCCCGGGTCGAGGACATCGATCCCGAGGAGGCTCTGCAGCGGGCCAACCGCAAGTTCATGAGCCGCTTTCATCACGTGGAAGTGCGCCTGAAGGAGGAGGGATTGCAGCCGGCCCCGGCGCATCGGCCGCGTATGGAGGCTCTCTGGGAGGAGGCCAAGGTGGTGCTCAGAAGAACTTCGCCTGACCAAATTTCCCCATCCGGCGGAATTTCTGATACCGCGCCTCGACCCGCTCCGAAGGGGAAACCTTCCTGAGCTCCTGAAGCTGGTCCGTGAGGAACCCGTCCAGTAGCTCCGCCTGGCGCACCGGGTCCGCCTG
>CBDUYA010000243.1:0-5241 GCA_965371335.1 uncultured bacterium
CCGACGAAGTCGGTGAACCGGGTCGCGCTGTCCTCCTGGCCGGCGAACCGTTCGCCGGCCCCTCCCGCAGAGCTCTGAGTTGTCTTTACTTGCCGGTTGCGATTCCCGCGCTGGCGTGATCGAGCATGTGCCGCCCGATGTAGCGCGCCAGGACATCGGCGGGCATCGGGGCGAGCGTCACGGTGACCTGACGATCGTACCCATCCCGCTTGATGGTGTAGTCGAGCGACTTGCCGGGGGAGAGCCCCTTCTTCACCTCCATGAGGGCCTCCTCGTTCTCATCGGCGATCTCGATGCCGTTCATCGCGAAGAGAACGTCACCGGAGCGGATCCCCGCCTCTTCGGCCGGGCTGCCGGGAATAACCTTGGCGACTTCGTAGCCACCCATCTCGCTCACTTCCAGCTCGAGGCCGACCCAGCCGCTGTCTTTCATGTGGGCGGCCATCTTGTCGAGGCACTCCTGGGTGTCGTAGTCGCACTTTTCGTGGCCGGCGAACGCCGGAGCCGCAACCAGCACCGCCAGACCGAGAACCGCCACCCACTTGCTCAATCGCTTCATTGACAGGCCTCCTTCGTAAAGAACCGTCCGGCAGGCAATGGACGCCGATTCCGCTTCGTGGCTCGCTGGAGCGGAGTGAGGTGGGAGAGGAAAGCCGAGGATCCATTCCACCGCCTGCCGGAGCGGTTCGTGCTGACCATGATCGTTTCGCATCACGTCTGTTCCTGTCGGATCCTGAATCACGCTTTCCTCATCTCCCGATCGCCCCGGTTCCGTGGACCGTGCGGGCGATGTGGGGGCAGTTTACGGAGCTGGCCTGTAAATGTCCCCTTCGCCACGGTAAAAAGATGTTGAAGATGTCAAGGAGTTGTAAAGCCCGCGCCCGCAGGCCCCCCGGCAGGCCGTTTCGGCAGTATAGTCCCGTTGACGAAGGGAGCGGACCATGGCGAGCATCAGGAATTTCCTCAAGAGACACACCCTCTGGCTGGGGTTTCTGGCCGTGCTGGCGCCGCTGCTGCTCCTCCTGTACCTGCAGTTCCAATGGCTGGGCCGGCTGAAGGATGTCTCCGCCGTCGCCCACAAGGCGTCGCTGCGCAACTATCTCGAGCTGGTCGGCAAGGAGGTCAAGTACCACTACCGCTCGCAGGCCGAGCGGGCCCTCAATATCCCCGCCTCGTGGTTCTCGCGGGGGCAGCTCGAGAAGGCGGTTCATCACTGGCGGAAGAAGCCCCCGGAGGGGATCAAGCGGCTCTTTCTGGTCGATTTCACCCGCAGCCCCTACGGCAACTACTGGGTCTACCAGCCGGAGAAACACCGCCTCGTCGCGCCGCCGGCATCGGACGAATCGCTGGCCATAATCGTCGCCAGCACGCGCTGGCAGTTGCAGGCCCTGCGGCGCGCGCGCGTCGAGTCGGCCGGCGTGACCGTCGACGAGCAGAACAGCGACTACCGGATGATCCTCAACCCGATCACCGACGACGAATCGCGCATCGCCGGGGTGGTCGGAATGATCCTCGACGAGGAGTTCTTCAAGCATGAGCTGCTGCCGGCGATCATCGACGAATCGCTTCCCCACTGGTTTCCACAGCGGGCGGCCGAGGACTTGGTGGTGACGGTGCGCAACGGCCGCGGCAAGATCGTGCTGGCGACCCGGCATGGGACGGAGGACCAGGCCGATGCCGCCTGGACCCCGATACCGTACGTGTTCAAAGACTGGAGCCTGTGGCTGCACAGTCCGCCGTCGATGCCGCAGCAACTGGCGCAGGAGAACTTCGCCACCAACGTGAGCCTGCTCGCGTTTCTGGCGATCGCGCTGCTGGGCGGCATCGGGCTGGCGTTCCACGCCGCCAACCGGGCGATCAAGTTGTCGGAGATGAAAGCGGACTTCGTCTCCAACGTCTCCCATGAGCTGCGCACGCCGCTCGCCTCGATCCGCGTGTTCGCCGAGCTGCTGCGGCTCGGCCGGATCCGCTCCCCGGAGAAAAGCCGGGAGTACGGCGAGTACATCGAGGCCGAGAGCCGCCGTCTGAGCGGCCTGATCAACAATATCCTCGACTTCTCCCGCATCGAATCGGGCCAGAAAACCTATCGCTTCGTACCCGGTGACGTCGGGGAGGTGGTCGGGGCCACGCTCAAGACGTTCGAGATCCGCCTCAAGCCGAGCGGCTTCCACATCCGCTACGAGGGGCCGGGGCGGCCGCTCTCCCCCATTGAAATGGATCCCGACGCCATCGCCCAGGCGATCCATAATCTGCTCGAAAACGCGGTGAAGTACTCGGGGGAATCGCGGGAGATTATCGTCCGGCTGGCGCAGAACGCCGATTCGATCATCATCGCCATCCAGGACCATGGCATCGGCATCGCCCGATCCGAGCAGCCGAGAATCTTCGATCGATTCCACCGCGTCAGCACCGGTCTGGTGCACAATGTCAAGGGGAGCGGGCTGGGACTTTCGATCGTGGCCCATATCGTGCAGGCCCATCATGGCCGGATCACCGTCGACAGCGAGCCGGAGGGTGGGAGCACGTTCACCATCAGCCTGCCGCTGGAGCGGGCGTCCGGAAGCGTGCCGGCCGGGAGTCAGATGACGGCGGCGGAAGCCCCGGTTCTGGGAGTCAAATCCGGGGCCTGAAGAGCTCCGGGAGGTGACCGATGCCTAAGGTATTGCTGGTCGAAGACGACAATGCGATCGCCACGGCCCTCAAGGACGGGTTCGAGTACGAAGGGTTCAACGTGGTCCACGCCGCCGACGGCGAGCAGGGGTTGCGCATGGCGAGCGGCGAGTCGCCCGATCTGATCATTCTTGACGTCATGCTGCCCAGGATGAACGGGCACGATGTCTGCCGGCAGATCCGCAAGGACGGCAACAACGTGCCGATTATCATGCTGACCGCCCGCGGGCAGGAGATCGACAAGGTGCTCGGGCTCAAGCTCGGCGCGGACGACTATGTCACCAAGCCGTTCGGCTTCATGGAGCTGATGGCGCGCGTGGAAGCGCTGCTGCGGCGGGCCGCGGGACACGACGTTGTCCTCGAGACCTACCAGTTCGGCAATGTTTCGGTCGACTTCAAGAAGGGCGAGGCCCGCAAGAAGGGCAAGGCGCTCGACCTGTCGGCGCGGGAGCTGCGCCTGCTGCACTATTTCGTCGAGCACCGTGGCGAGGTGGTCGCCCGGGAGCGGCTCCTCGATGCGGTGTGGGACTACGACAACGCGCCGCTGACCCGCACCGTCGACATGCACGTCGCCAAGCTGCGCAAGAAAATCGAGGACACCCCCGAGGATCCGCGCTTCATCGTCACGGTCCACCGCATGGGCTACAAGTTCACCGGCTGAGCGGGGCGCGCCACCAGCACTCTGATCCCCTCGGACAGGACCCAGAGATCGAGGATCAGAATGGCGCTGCCGGTGGTCGCCAGCAGCCAGTTGCCCGCTACGACGTGCCCCCGCACCTCCCCGACCATCGCCAGGAGGGTCGCCGCCACCACCAGGAACATCGGCACCAGCGTGTACAGGATCGGACGGCCGGCGCGGCGCAGCCAGACGGAGACCACCAGCAGGGTCACGCCGGCCACCAGTTGATTGGTGGTGCCGAACAGGGGCCACAGGATCAGGCCCCCCTTGCCGCCGGCCTGGGTAATCGCCAGCACCAGGGCGGCGCTGATGCCGACCGCGCCCGCCACATAGCGGTTGGTGAGCGGCTTGATGCCCCAGGCGCCCGCCAGTTCGGCGATGATCAGCCGCTGAATGCGGGCGCCGGTGTCGAGCGAGGTCGCCGCGAAGGCGATCACCATGACCGCCACGAAGGTCTGCGCCGTCTCCAGCGGCAGGCCGAGCGCGGCGATGAAACGACCGCCACCGTCGACGAACGCTTCCAGCTTCGGGCCGAGACCCGAGGCGGTGCTCCAGCTCGCGTAGTGGGAGAACCACTCCGAAGAGGTCGCGAATCCGGCGGTCGTGGCGAGGATCGCCATCATTCCGAGGGCGCCCTCCCCCAGCATTCCGCCAAAGCCGATCGGCCGGGAGTCGGTCATGCAGGAGATCTGCTTCGACGTCGTGCCGGACGAGACCAGACCGTGGAAGCCGGAGATCGCGCCGCAGGCGATGGTTATGAAGAGGAACGGGAGGAGGGGCGGCGCCCCTTCCGGACTCGGGTTGAACGCCGGCGCCTGAATGGTCGGCTGCAGCACGATCAGTCCCGCGGTCAACAGCAGCAGCCCGGTCAGCAACTGGTGCGCATTCAGATAGTCGCGGGGTTGCAGCAGGAGCCAGACCGGAAGCACCGAGGCGATGAACGAATAGATCATCAGGATCCAGACCCAGGTGCCGACCGACACCTCCGCCAGGGCGGGCACCGCCGCGGCGAACGACTCCCCGTAGAACACCGCCGTCAGGAGGAGGACGTAGCCGACGATCGACGGCCAGACAATGCTGCGCCCGCCCCGGTAAACGAGCCAGCCGAGAACGACCGCCACCAGGATCTGGATGTTGATCGGGAAGACCGATGCCGGGTAGCTGATGAACAGCGTCCCGATGATGTAGGCGAAGACCGCCAGCACCACCCAGATGAGAAACGAGATGATGATGAGGAAGAGGATGCGCGCCCGCGGCCCGATGACCTCGCCGGCGATGTCGCCGATCGAGCGGCCGCGATTGCGCAGGCTGATCACCAGGGCGGAGAAATCGTGCACCGCGCCCATGAAGAGGGTGCCGATCGTGACCCAGAGGAGCGCCGGCACCCAGCCCCAGATAACCGCCAGGGCGGGGCCGACGATCGGCGCGGCGCCGGCGATCGAGGTGTAATGGTGGCCCCACAGAACGTGCAGGCGCGTCGGGACGTAATCGACGCCGTCACTGTACTGCCGCGAGGGGACAGGCTCGTCACGCCGCAGTCCGAACACCCGGTCGGCGAGAAAACGCGCATAGAAACGGTAGCCGATCGCGTAAAGAGCCAGCACCGCAACGGCGAGGATCGCCGCGTTCATCGCATCCCTCCGTCGTGCAGCGGATTCTACACCGCCGGCCCGGTGACCGGCGTCCGACGCCGTGGGATCACGCCGCGCGCGATCGAATCCTCGTCAGATCACCGGCATTGCCGTAAAATAGGGCTGTGGCTGGACCGGCCACTATCTCGCTTCAGCTATCGCAAAGGAGGCCTCATGAACACCACCGCGCATTTCCGGGGCTTGGGAGCCGGACAATCCTTGTCCCCGCTTTTCACCCTCGCGGCCGCGGCCGCCCTGAGG
>CBDUYA010000244.1:0-5229 GCA_965371335.1 uncultured bacterium
GCGGCATGGTGTTCGGCGCCATCCCGGGCGCTCTGCCTCCCCTCGGAGGGTGGACCGCGGCTGCCGGCGTGATCACTCCCGGCGGCCTGATCCTGTTCGCCATACTGTTCTTCTGGCAACTGCCGCACTCGCTGGCGATCGCCACGATGTACCGCGACGACTACGCCCGGGGTGGATTTCTGCTGCTGCCGGTGGTCGATCCGCACGGCTCGAGCACCCGACGGCAGATCGTCCTGCAATCGCTCATTCTTCTGCCGATCACCCTCGTGCCGACCGTTCTGGGGGTCTCCGGCCCGGTTTACTTTTTCGGCGCCCTCGGGCTGAGCCTGGGCCTGCTGGGGTTTGCCCTGCACGCGGGGCTGAGCGACACGGTGCGGGCGGCGCGCCGGCTCCTGCTGGCGTCGGTCATCTACCTGCCGCTGCTGCTTGGCCTGATGGCCTTCGATCGGACCGCACCCTAACCTCCTCTCGCTTCCCCCACGGTGGTGCGGAGCTTGTTGCCCGAGCGGGCCGAACCGAGTGGAAAACCAGCGGCTGCGGGGCTCCTGTCGCGGAGCCCGACCGGAATCAGCGTAAGTTATTGATGGATAAGGGAATAAATACCAGGCTGCAACAAGCTCCGCGCCACCGTGTCCGCATCGCCCTGCTCGCGCTCATCCTTGCCGCCACCGGGTCGGCCTGTGGGCCGTCCGGATCGGAACGGGGAAAGACGCCGGCGGCTCGCGGCTCTTTGTATGCCGAAGATGAACGCGCGCGCGCCGGCGAAGAGGTGTTTCGGAGGGAGCGCTGCGACCGCTGCCACACGCTGTTCGACCATCCTCCGGAAGCCGGCCCGATTGTCCTGCCGGAGCCTTTCGTGCCGCGCCTGTTCGGCTCGCGGGTGGGGCCTGATCTCGGTCTTAGCGGGCACAGCCGGAGCGATGACTGGCACCTGGCGCATCTGTACGCCCCGGGGACGCTCGTGCCCGGCTCCCGCATGCCGGCGTCGGGGCATCTGTTCACCTCGCCGGCCGGCGGAGGTCCTCCGCAGCCGACTCCCGAAGCGATCGACCTGGTCGCCTTTCTGCAGGCTCTCGGCCGCGCCCGGAGGGACATCTGGGCCGAGACGCGGCGCCTCAATCCTGATATTCCACCTCCACCCGAACTGCCACGCGAACGGCTGCTGGAAAGGGGGACGAAGCTCTACAGGCGGCACTGCGTGCCGTGCCATGGCGCCGCGGGGGACGGCCGCGGTGAGGCGGCGCCCCTCCTGCTCTTCCCCCCGCGCAACTTCGTCGCAGCGCGTTACAGATTCCGATCGACACCGGTCGGATCGCCGCCCACCGGCGGCGACCTGTTCCGCAGCATCACACTCGGGACAGGGACCGGCGCCGCCATGCCGTCGTTCCGCCATCTGACGGCGGACGATCGCTGGGCGCTGGTGTTGCGGATCAAAGAATTTGCTCCGCACCTGCGGGGCGGGTTGCTCGACCAGGGGGCGCGGGGGGAGGGGAGTGTCCGGCCCGCTGCGGGGCCTCCGGAGCAGGCGATTGAAGCAGGGCGACGCTGGTGGCGGGATCTCGGGTGCGCCGGGTGCCATGGCGAGGACGGCCGCGGCATGACACGTCGGGAGGGGGAGTTCAACTGGGTCGATCACCGCGGTGTGCCGGTGCCGCGGTCGGGCGACCTGACGCACGCCTGCGGGCTGCGCGGCGGCGCCTCGCCGGCCGCGTTGGAGCGGGCCGTTCTCAACGGCGTGGGGGACGCCATGCCGGCCTACGCCGGCGCGCTGGCGCCCCCCGCCATGGCGGAACTCGTCTCTTACCTGTTGTCGCTGCAAGACCCCGTCCCGGCGGACGGGGCCGGACATCTGCCCGCTACTGGGCCGGGTACTCGAAGTCGGCGGTGACCGAACCGCTGGCGGGAACGGTGACCTTGGCGGTTTGCGTCCCCAGCTTCTCGTGCCAGTACTCGAGGGTGTAGGTTCCGGCGGGAACGCCGGCGATCTTGAACGCCCCGCCCTCGTCCGACAGCCCGTAATAGGGGTGCTCGGCCACGATGATGTACCCGGTCATCCAGCTGTGCACGTCGCAGGCGACCCGAATCACGTCCGGCTCCGGGAACGTCTCGGTCATCTTCTTGCGGAACTTGGGCTGCGCCTTGTTGAACGCCTTGTTGTTCTTCGGCCAGGTATGGATGTTGTGCAGAATGCCGTCGTTGTTGAGGATATCGACCGGCGCCCCGGCGGCCACGATCACGACCCGCGGGTTGAACTTGCAGCCGTTCTGATCGACGGTGGCGTTTTGCGGCGGCGCCGCCATCTTCTTGCCGTCCTTGGGATCAGCGATCTTGACGACGGCGTTCTGCACGCCCTTGCCGGCGCTCACCAGCAACGATGATTCGACCTGTGAGGTCTTGCCACAGACCGCCTGGTCCTTGGTGATCTTGATGGTCGCCGGTTTCGGCGCCGTACCGGCGTAGCTCACCTTGCCGACGATCTCCCCGGCGAAGGCGCTGCCGACGGCCACGCCAAGAACGAGAACGAGACAGATATTCAACCTATGAACATTGGACATTTCCTTACCGCTCCTTTCAGGGTTGCGCGCCGCTCCCACTCCGGCGCGCATGACCCAGGGTGAAGACATATTTCGCCAGGGCCTCGATCTGCTTCTCCGGATCCCCTTCGAGTATATCAGGCGGCGCCGAGCCGGCCATATCCTCGGGGTCGTAGTAGGTCGGCATTTTGGTCCCCGGCATGAGCGCCTGAGGGTTGGCGATCCACCGTTCGATCCAGTCCGGGTTGAGACGCTGGCGGGCCATGGTGAGATCGGGCGCCCACCCCTCGGGAGGCCCTTCCGGCTTGCGCTCGCCCTGCTGGTGGCAACTCCAGCAGTTGAAATAGTCGGGAGTGAACATCGTCACGGCGGCCTGCAGCTCGGCCCCCCGCGCGGTCGACCGGGGGAAGGTCTGGAAGGGGAAGGTGCGACCCGCTTTGGCGGCGAAGTGATGCACCAGGGTGTCGGCCTGATCGTCATCGAAGTCGAACGTCGGCATCCGCACGGCAAGCCAGGGGCGGATCGGCTCCGGATTCTTCAGGAAGCTGAACAACCACCCCGGCTGCACCTTGTCCCCCTCACCGTCGATGATCGGCGGGGAGAAGCTGGCCGCGAGCGAACGGGCCTCCTCCTCGCCACGCCCTTCGTCGACGAAGGTTCGCGCGATGGTCTCCCTGATGGCGCCGCCGCCCCCTTCGTAGATGTGGCAGCCCTGGCAGTTGTAATCCTGGATGAGGCGGCGCCCCGCCTCAATCGCCGTGTCGCGGGCCGACAGGCGCCGGACACTCTCCAGCGGCATCTTCTCCTTCGTCATCCCCTGCAGGACGAGGGTGATCGCCTCCGCCTCCTCCTCGGTGAAGTAGAACTTCGGCATGCGCAGGCGGTCGTAAAACGGCACCACCTTTCCTTCGTCAAACGAGCGGGGCGAGCGGAGCTTCTGATAGAACCAGGCGGGCGACGTATGGTCGATGTGCTGGAAGCCGAAGAACAGCCGGTCGGGATGTTTGCTTCCCTCTTGCGACAGGTCGACGCCGATCGGCGGTGTCGTCTCAAAGCCGGGGATCAGGTGGCAGCCGAAGCAGCCGGAGCGGGAGATGGTCCGCTTGCCGAGGAGGACGTCCTTGTCATGCTCGCTCATCGCCGCCAGGCGCGCCTCGGCATCGGCGGGGGTCGCACGCTGAGTCAGGTAGGCCATCAGGGCCTGGTCACGGGCCTCCGGCTGCGGGCGTGGCGCGGCGACCCGCTGCGCCGCTGGTGTGTCATCGGTCAGGGTCATCAGATAGGAGGTGATGTCGATCGCTTCCCGGCGTGTCAGCCGGAGCCGCGGCATGCGGGAGATCGGATTGTAGTCGTGCGGATTCCGCACCCAGGCGAACAGCCACTCCGGCTTCAGTTTGCTCCCGACCCGTGAGAGATCCGGGCCGTGCCGGCGCTCCCAGGGAATCGGGTCGGCCGCCTCGCCGCGGGCGCGGGCGAGCATGACCTCCGGGTCGGCCTCGAACCGGCCGAGGGCGTGACATCCCATGCAGCCGACCGATTTCACCAGCCGCTCGCCGCTGGCGGGGTCTCCCTCTCCGGGGGACTCGGGGGTCTCGAACTCCGTCGCTTTGCTGGTCAGGTAGGCGACGATGCCGAGGATCTCGGCATCCTCCCGCTCCGCGTCCCCCTCTTTCTGGTGGTTGGGAAGCCCGAACAGTCGTGGCATGCGCGTGCTGGGGCGGAACGCCTTGGGATTCTTGATCCAGCGGGCCATCCAGTCGGGATTGGTCTTACTGGTGATGCGAGTGAGCGGCGGCCCGACCCTGGGACGGTCCTCGTAGCCGCGCATCTTGTGGCAAGCGAAACAGCCGGCGCGCTCAATCAATTCGCGGCCCCGGTTGAGCTTCGGCGCTTGCGGGATGGAGACCACGTTCTGGTGGCACTTCAGGCAGCTCGCCTCGATGCGGCTTCCGGCCAGCATCGGATACTCCCAGTGGTGGTCGCGTTTCCAATCGAACTTATCCTCCCACGCCTCGTGCTGCTCGGGGGAGTCGGGCGTGTGGGTGGCGTAGACGAATTCGACGGCGCGATCGCGACCGGCATGGCAGGGAGTGCAGCCGAACCGATCCACCGGGTGGGAAGAGGAGCTGCCGACAAACAGGTCGAGCCGCGGATGGCTGCGGAACGGCTGCTCCTGCTCCTCGAAGCCGTCCCGATCGGCCGCCAAGTGGCAGGTCTGGCAGCGATCGGCGCGCGGAATCTTCATGAAGTTGATGTCGATCGGCATCTGGTCGAGCACCACCTGCCGGATCTTGATCGTCGGCGCGACGAAATCGAGCATCGGCGCGTTAAGCATATCGATCGCCACCCCCATCAGGCCGCCGGGGGCCACCGTCTCGAGCTTGTTCCGCGGGCCATCGAACGCGGAGGTCAGGTCGGCGATCTGCTCCTCCGCGGCGTCGCGCTGCCGGGTCAACTCGGCGATGGTGTCCTCAGCCGCCGCCGTGGCCGTGGCGTGCTCCATCAGGGCGACGCGGAACTCGTCGAGCTTATCGTTGAGCGCGTCCAACTCGATGCGCAGCTTCGCGGCCGCCGGGGAGCCGTGATGCAGCGCTTCCTCGTACTCGAACTTCACGGCGTCGTACGTCGACTTCGTCGTGCGGTAGATGAGGTCGTCTCTGTAGGTGAGCGTCGCGCTTTCCTTGAGCTTCACCTC
>CBDUYA010000245.1:0-5222 GCA_965371335.1 uncultured bacterium
TTCAAGGAAGGCGCCGCCCCTTTGTACCGGGGAGATACCCGGACAGGCTCCTCAGTCGACGGTCACCAGCAACGCGCCCATCTCGACCGCGTCACCGACGCTCACGGCAACCGCGCCGACCGTTCCGTCGTTCGGCGACGCGATCTCGTTCTCCATCTTCATCGCCTCGACCACCACCAGACCCTGTCCCGCCTTGATCGCCTGGCCTTTCTTAACCAGCACGGCGGCGATGCGCCCCGGCATCGTCGACCGGATCTCGACCCTGCCGCCCTGTTGCGGGCCGGATGCGGCCGCGGCCTGGCGGAGTGGATCGAGGATCTGCACCGGGTAGTGACGGCCGTCGATGGTCACGCCATAGGATCGATCGCCGTTGCGGGCGGCGGCCTTCCGCTCGCGGCTGATCGCAGCATCCCACAGGCGCCCGTCGATCGACAAGGCAACCGCCCCACCCATGCCGCGCGTCTCGACCTCGCGCTCCTCTCCGTTCAGCCTCACCGTGTAGCGGCCGCCGCCGCGCCGGATGACCTCGAGGTTGAAGTCCGCGGTTCCGATCCTGGCAAGATAGCGCATCGCTCCGGTCCCCTCAGATCACCGTCACGCGCGGAGAGCGCGCCGCCATCATCGCCCGCCGCCCCGACAGCGCCCAGGGGCTGACGGGCGAGCCGGCGCGAGTCGTCCAGCTTCGCTCCTCTTCGTCGTCCGTGGCGACGGCGGCCAGGATCGCCGCCGTTTCGGCGTCGGGTCCTATCGTTTCCAGGGCCCGGGCGATGCGCGGCAGCTCCCGATCGACGTAGCCGATGTCGATATTTCCCGAGCGAAAATCCTCGCCCGCCATGATCTCCCGATGGAACGGGATCGAGGTGCGGATGCCGACGATCTGGAATTCCTGCAGGGCGCGTTCCATGCGGACGATGGCGTGGTCGCGATCGCGCCCCCAGGTGATCAGTTTGGCGACCAGTGCGTCGTAGTGGAGGGAGATCTCGTCTCCCGGCTGCATGGCGGTATCGACGCGGACCCCGGGGCCGGACGGGAAGCGCACCGACTCGATGCGTCCCGGCGATGGTTGGAAGCGGTTGGCCGGATCCTCGGCGACGATGCGGCACTCGATCGCCCAGCCGCGCGGGTTCAGCCGATCCTGGCGGAGCCTCAGCCGGTCGCCCCGGGCGATCTCCAGCTGCGCGCGCAGCAGGTCGCATCCCGTCACCACCTCGGTCACCGGGTGTTCAACCTGAAGCCGCGCGTTCACCTCCATGAAATAGGGGTTTTCCTTCTCGTCGACGAGAAACTCGACCGTGCCGGCGTTGCGGTATCCGGAGGCCCTGACCACCTGCAGGGCCAGCTCGCCCATCCGGCTGCGCAGCTCCGGTGAGACCGCGATCGACGGCGCTTCCTCGATCAGCTTCTGGTGGCGGCGCTGCAGCGAGCACTCCCGCTCCCCCAGGTGCACGGCATTGCCGTGCCGGTCGGCCAGCACCTGAATCTCGATGTGACGAACCTGCTCGAGATATTTCTCGGCGTACACGCCGTCGTCGCCGAACGAGGCGCGCGCTTCGGAGCGGGCGCCGCGCAGCGCCGACTGCAGGCCGGCTTCGTCGCGCACGATGCGCATCCCCTTGCCGCCCCCTCCGGCGGCCGCCTTGACGATGATCGGATAGCCGGCGCGCCGTCCGAATGCGCGGATCGCCTTGTTGTCCGAACGGTCGGTCAATCCGGGAATGATCGGCACCCCCTGCTTCTCCATGGCGCGGCGCGCCTCGATCTTGTCCCCCAGCAGGCGCATCGCCCCGGGCGGCGGGCCGATGAACACCAGCCCCTCCCGCTCGCACGCTTCGGCGAACCCCGCGTTCTCCGCCAGGAAGCCGTAGCCGGGATGGACGGCGTCGGCGCCTGATCTGCGGGCAGCGTCGAGGATGGCATCGATGTTCAGGTAGGAGGCGGTCGCCGGCGCCGGACCGATCGGGAAGGCGGCGTCGGCCAGGCGGACCGGCAGTGAGTCGCGGTCCGCTTCGGAGTAGACCATGACCGTCTCGATCCCCATCTCCCGGCAGCCGCGCAGCACCCGGAGGGCGATCTCGCCACGATTGGCGACCAGGACCCGCGTCAGGCGGCGGGATTTTCCGGCGGTTCGTTTCATCTTCGCGGCGCCCACGGCGGCTCCGTCACGGTCTCACCACGCCTTACAGCGGGATGTTGCCGTGCTTCTTCGGTGGATTGGTGTCCTTCTTGTCCTTCAGCATGCGCAGTGAGCGGATGACCTTGATCCGCGTCCGGCGCGGCTCGATCACTTCGTCGATAAAGCCGCGCTCCGCCGCCACGTAGGGGTTGGCGAACTTATGGCGGAACTCATCCACCTTTTCGCGGCGCAGTCTTTCGCTATCCTTCGCCGCTTGCAGCTCGCGGCGGTAGAGGATCTTGACGGCGCCCTCCGGTCCCATGACGGCGATCTCGGCCGACGGGTAGGCAAAGTTGAAATCGGTGCGGATATGCTTCGACCCCATGACGCAGTAGGCGCCGCCGTACGCCTTGCGGGTGATGACCGTCACCTTGGGGACGGTCGCTTCGGCGAAGGCGTACAGCAGCTTGGCGCCGTGCTTGATGATGCCGCGGTGCTCCTGGTCGATGCCCGGCAGGAACCCCGGGACGTCCTCGAAAATCACCAGGGGAATGTTGAACGCGTCACAGAAGCGCACGAACCGCGCCCCCTTCAGCGAGGCGTCGATGTCGAGCGTCCCCGCCAGCACGGCCGGCTGGTTGGCGACGAGGCCGACCACGGCGCCGTCCATGCGCCCGAACCCGACGACGATATTCTTCGCGAAATGCTCGTGCACCTCGAAAAAGACGCCCTGATCGAGGATCACCTTCAGGATCGACTTGATGTCGTACGGCTTGTTCGGCTCGGGCGGGATGATCCGATCGAGGGACTCGTCCTCTCGATCCGGATCGTCGCCCGTCTCCCGCCAGGGTGGGTCTTCCATGTTGTTGGAGGGGAGGTAGGAAAGAAGCTCGCGGATGGTGGCGAGGGCGGACGCGTCGTCGCCGGCGGTGAAGTGGGCCACACCGCTGACGCTGGCGTGCGTCATCGCCCCGCCGAGATCTTCCTTGGTCACCTCCTCGTGGGTGACCTCCTTGATGACATCCGGCCCGGTGATGAACATGTACGACGTCCCCTGCACCATGATGTTGAAATCGGTGATCGCGGGGGAGTAGACGGCGCCGCCGGCGCACGGCCCCATGATGGCCGAGATCTGCGGCACGACGCCCGAGGCGATGGTGTTGCGCAGGAAGATGTCGGCGTAGCCGGCTAGCGACACGACCCCTTCCTGGATGCGGGCGCCGCCCGAGTCATTCAGACCGATGATCGGGACGCCGACCTTCATCGCCAGGTCCATGATCTTGCAGATCTTCATGGCATAGGCCTCGCCCAGCGAGCCGCCGAACACCGTGAAGTCCTGCGAGAAGAGGAAGACCTGCCGTCCGTTGATGGTTCCGTGCCCGGTGACGACGCCGTCGCCGGGGATGCGCTGCTCGGCAGTGCCGAACTCGGTGCTGCGATGGACGACGAACTTGTCCATCTCTTCGAACGATCCGGGATCGAGAAGGAGGGTGACGCGCTCTCGGGCGGGGATCTTGCCAGCGGCCTTCTGGCGCGCCAGGCGCTCCGGTCCGCCGGCCGCTTCGGCCTGTTCGTTCCTGCGCCTCAGCTCCTCCAGGCCGTCGCGGGGCAAATCAGCCCTTTCGTGCCGGCCGCGGAACCTTCTCCCAGTCCTTGAGGAATTTCTGCAGGCCGCTGTCGGTGAGTGGATGTTTGAGAAGGGACTCGAGGACCTTGAACGGCAACGTCGCGACGTCCGCCCCGGCGCGGGCCGCTTCGACAACGTGCACCGGGTGGCGGATGCTGGCCGCGAGGATCTCGCAGCGGAAGCCGTAGTTGTCGAAGATCTCCCGCATCTCGCGCACCAACTGCATGCCATCGTGACCAATATCGTCGAGCCTGCCGATGAAGGGGCTGACGTAGGCCGCCCCCGCCTTGGCCGCCAGCAACGCCTGTGGCGAGGAGAAGATCAGTGTGGTATTGACGCGAATGCCGTCGGACGAAAGCGCCTTGATCGCCTTCAACCCCTCCTTGATGATCGGGACCTTGACGACGATGTTGTCGGCGATCTTCGCCAGGCCTCGCCCCTCGGCGATCATCTCCCCCGCCTCGAGGCTGACCACCTCGGCGCTGATCGGCCCCTTCACGACGTCGCAGATGTCGCGCAGCGCTTCGTGAAAATCGCGCCCTTCCCTGGCGACGAGCGACGGGTTGGTCGTGACCCCGTCCAGAATCCCCCAGCTATGCGCCTCGCGGATTTCCCTGATGTCCGCCGTGTCGAGAAACAGCTTCATCGAATTCTCCTCTCGGTGCGTTACGCGTCCTTTCCGTTACCCGCCTGCGGGGCACCCGATCCGGGAGGTGTCACTCCTTCGACCTCGTCGGTCTCGGCGATGTACGCCACCGCCACCACGGCGTCACCCTCTTTGAGGTTGATCAGGCGCACTCCCTGCGTCGGTCGGCCGAGGATCGAGATGTCCTTGACGCAGGTGCGGATGATCTTGCCGTGCTCCGTGATCACCATCACCTGGTCTTGGTTGCCGACCTCCATCACCTGCACCACCGGCCCGGTCCTCTCCGTCACCTTGAGGTTGATGATCCCCGATCCGTTGCGCCCCTGCAGCCGGTAGTCGCCCACCTCTGTCCGCTTGGCGTAGCCGCGCTGCGTGACCGTCAGGATGGTGCTCTCGGTCGACTTCAGTGAATCCATCTCCACCACCACGTCGTTCTCGGCGAGGCGTATGCCGATCACGCCGCGGGCGCTGCGGCCCATCGGCCGCACGTTCTTCTCGGGGCAGCGCAGCGCCTGGCCGCGCGAAGTCGCCATGAAGATCTCCTGATTTCCGTCGGTCAGCTTCACCGACAGCAGCGAGTCATCGGGGTCGATACCGGTGCCGATGATGCCGCCGGCCCGTGGATTGCCGTAGGCCGACAGGGCGGTCTTCTTGATAATCCCCTTCGCGGTGCAGAACACGACGAAGCGATCTTCGCCGAACTCCTTGGTGGCGACCAGCGCGGCCACCTTCTCCTCGGACGATAACTCGACGAAGTTGCTGATGTTCTTTCCCTTGCCGGCCGCGCCGATCTGCGGGATCTCATGCACCTTCAGCCAATGGACCCGGCCGCGCGT
>CBDUYA010000246.1:0-5199 GCA_965371335.1 uncultured bacterium
ACGTCTCCATCCCCCAGATCCGCGGCATGTACCACGGGGATCGGTCGCGCAAGACGACCCTGGTCGAGTACGGCTTCCGCCTCCCTTCGGCGCTCGATAACCGTCCGCTGCGCTTCGAGGAATGGGAAGAGCGCGCCGGGCAGCGCATCTACGTCTCGGCGACGCCGGGTCCGTACGAGCTGCAGATGTCGGACGGCGAGGTGGTGGAGCAGGTGATCCGCCCCACCGGTCTCACCGATCCGGCGATCGAGGTGCGTCCGGTCCGCAACCAGGTGGACGATCTGCTGGCCGAGGTCCGCCTGCGGGTCGAGCGGGGCGAGCGGGTCCTGATCACCACGCTCACCAAGAGGATGGCCGAGGAGCTGAGCCGCTACTACACCGACCTCGGCGTGCGGGTGCAGTACCTGCACTCCGACATCGACACCCTGCAGCGGGTGCAGATCCTGCGGGGCCTCAGGAAGGGGGAGTTCGACGTTCTGGTGGGGGTCAACCTGCTGCGCGAGGGGCTCGATCTTCCCGAGGTGTCGCTGGTCGCCATCCTCGACGCCGACAAGGAGGGCTTTCTGCGCTCGGCCGGGGCGCTCATCCAGACCTGCGGGCGGGCGGCGCGCAACGTCAACGGCCGCGTGCTGATGTACGCCGACGGCGTGACCAGGTCGATGCGGCTCGCCATCGACGAGACCGACCGGCGCCGCGACCGGCAGGCGGCCTATAACAACGAGCACGGCATCACCCCCGAGTCGATCGTCAAGGAGATCGACGAGGTGATGGGAAGCGTTTACGAAGCCGATTACCTGAAGGTCCCGCTGGAGCCGGGCGACAGCGACGAGGCGCGGACTCCGGCGGAAGTGGAGGCGGAGATCGGCACCCTGACCGGGAAGATGCACGCCGCCGCGGCCAAGATGCAGTTCGAGGAAGCGGCCGCGCTGCGCGATCGGATCCGCTATCTGAAGAAGCTCCTGGTGGTGGCCGGCGCGTGACCGGGCCGGTCCCCGCCCGGCAGAAGCTCGACGATCTTCCCGACGCCCCCGGCGTTTACCTCTACCGCGACCGGCACGGCCGGACGATCTACGTCGGCAAGGCGAAGTCTCTCAGGCACCGGGTCCGTTCCTACTTTCAGGGCTCCGCCGGCCAGGAGGCGAAGACCGGGGCGCTGGTGGCGGAGATCCATGACCTCGAGTTCATCGTCACCCGCACCGAGGTCGAGGCGCTCATCCTCGAGAACAACGTCATCAAGAAGGAGCGCCCGCGTTACAACATCAGGCTGCGTGACGACAAGAACTTCCCCTACCTCAAGATGACGACGACGGAGCGCTTCCCGCGCGTGGTGCTGGTGCGGCGGGCGCGCCTCGACGGCAACGCCTATTTCGGCCCCTACCTGCCGGCCAGCGCGGCACGACGGACGATTCAGATGGTGGCCCGCCACTTCAAGGTCGCCACCTGTTACGAGCAGCTCGACGGATCGCGGCCGCGCCCCTGCCTCCTCTATCAATTGAACCAGTGCCTCGGTCCGTGCAGCGCCGGCCTGGTGGGGGAGGAGGAGTACGCGCAGGCGGCGCACGACGCGCGCCTCTTTCTGGAGGGGCGGACGCGCGACCTGCTCGGCCGGCTGAGGGAGAAGATGGCGGACGCCGCCGCCGGGCAGCGCTACGAGGCGGCGGCCCACCTGCGCGACCTGATCCGCACCCTGGAGCGCCGGAGGGAACGCCAGACCATCGCCTCCGTCGGGCTGGAAGAGCAGGACTACGTCGCCTTCGCGCGGGAGGGGGCGATGGCGTCGGTGCAGGTGTTTCAGATGCGGGAGGGGCTGGTGCAGTCGCGGCGCGAGCTGTCGTTCGAGGGGATCCGCGACGACGACGCCGGGTTCTTGTCCTCCTGCCTGACCCGGTACTACGCCAGCCTCGATGCGGTGCCGGCGGTGATCTGCGTGCCGCTCGAGCCGGCGTCGGCGCGGCTGCTGGAGGCCTGGCTTGGTGAGCGCCGCGGGGCGAAGGTGACGATCCTGGTGCCGCAGCGGGGGGTGAGGCGGCAGTTTCTGCACACCATCGAGCGCAACGCGCGCCATTCGTTCGAGGCGATGTTCCGGGCGCCGCACACCCACGGCGTCGAGATCCTGGAGGGCCTGCAGGCGGCGCTCGGACTGGACGAACCGCCGCACCGCATCGAGTGCTTCGATATCTCCCATATTCAGGGGGCCGATCAGGTCGCCTCGCTGGTCGTCTGGGAGGCGGGGCGGCCGCTCCGCTCCGCCTACCGCCGCTTCAAGGTGCGCACGGTCGAAGGGAGCGACGACTTCGCCGCCATGGCGGAGGTGGTCGGGCGGCGCTACGCCCGCCTGCTGCGGGAGGGGAGGGGGCTTCCCGATCTGGTGCTGGTGGACGGCGGGAAGGGGCAGCTTTCCTCCGCCGTCGCGGTGCTCGAGTCGATGGGGCTCGGCCATCTTCAAGTCGCCGCCCTGGCCAAGCGGGAGGAGGAGCTATTTCTCGACGGACGATCAGGGCCGATCCGGATCGCGCACGACTCGCCGGTCCTGCACCTCGTGCAGCGCATCCGCGACGAGGCGCACCGCTTCGCCGTGACCTATCACCGGCAGGTGCGATCGCGGCGGACGGTGACGACGGAACTGACCGGCATCGACGGGGTCGGAGCGCAACGGTCGAAGCGGCTGCTGCGTCGTTTCGGGTCGGTCCGGGGGGTGCGCGCGGCGTCGCTGGAGGCGCTGTCGGAGGCGGTCGGCCGCCGCGCCGCCGAGCGCATCAGAGAGCACTTCGCCGGCGGTGAGCCGTCCCGGGAGCGTGTGCTATAGTCCGGCGCGATGGCGACGGTCGGCTGCGCAGAAGGCTCCGCCCGGACGGGCGTCGTCCTCGACGGGCTCTATCCCGACGTCCCGGCCGAGATCGACCGGCGCTTGCGCCAGCGCCTGCCGCCGCCGTTGCGGCCGCTGGTCCCGGCGGCCCATCTCCTTTACAATCTCTACTTCCTCGCTCCATTGGGACGCCATGCGGTGGCCGACCGGCTGGGCGATCTCTCCTCCCGCAGCGTCCTGCTAATCGCGGGCGCCGATTCACCGGAGAGACGGGCGGAGGAAAGGGCCCTCTACGAGGCCTTGCCCGAGTCGCCGCAGGGGGCCAGGAATCTGCTGGAGCTGGCGAGTTCGGGCGGGAGCGGTCTTTACGCCGCGGAGCGCCAGGAGTACGACACGAGCGTCGTGGCGTTCTTCACAACCTATCTGTCCAACGACCGGGAGGACGGCGACCGTCCTCGCGGCGAGATCGAGGTGCTGGAGCAATGAATCGGTACGGAGTCTTGAGCCTCGCGGCCCTGCTGGGGATGGCGATCGCGTCAACTGGTGCGGCCCAGGAGACGCCGGCGAAGACGCCGCCGGATGGGGAGTCGTCGGCGCGCGGCAATATCATTTTGATCACCATCGACAGTCTCCGTACCGACCGGCTCGATCCGTACATTGGTAAATCGGATCTGACCCCAGCCATCGGTGCTCTGGTATCGCGCGGCGTGCTGTTCACCCGGGCCTACGCTGCGTCACCATCGACGGCGCCGTCGAACGCGACGATCCTGACCGGCTACTACCCCTCCCGGCACCAGCTCCGGCATGACCTGGGCGGCTATCTTGCGGAGGGGGTCACAACCCTGGCCCAACGTCTGAACCGATTGGGTTACACGACAGGAGCGGTCGTCGGCAGCTTCCATCTCGATTCCGATCGAGGGTTGGATCGTGGATTCATCTCCTATGACGACGACATCAAGGGGCTGAGCACGGGGCTCGGGCTCCTGTCGAAGGAACGGCGGGCGGAGACGGTGATCGCGAAGGGGCTGACATTCCTGGACGAAGCTCCCAAAGGGAAACCGTGGTTTTTGTGGCTCAATCTTTATGATCCACATTACGATTTCCGCCATCCTGATGTGCCCCTGGAAGAGTTCAGGGAGAAGTTATACCCGAGTGCGCTTGCCGATGTCGATGCGCAGATCACCAGATTGGAGGACGGTCTGCGAGCGCGCGGCCTGCAAGGTAAGACCCACATCATCCTGGCCGGCAGCCACGGGGAGGGTCTTGGCGATCACGACGAAACGGGCCACGGCGTCTATCTGTTTGAGACCACCATCCGCGTGCCTCTCATCATCGTGCAGGCTGGCCCGGGCGCGGCCCGGGGAATCATGGCCGACATACCGGTGAGCCTTGTCGACCTGACACCGACCATGCTGGAACTGGCGGGCGCGAAAGAGGAGGACTCGTTCGATGGCCGGTCACTCGTGCCCTTGCTCAAAGGGCGCGGCGAATCCGATCGACCTGTACGTTCGGGCGACCGGAAGCTGTTCGTCGAGGCGGTTCATCCGCATGAGGCGTACGGCTGGAGCCCCATGTTCGCGGTGCTCCAAGGCGATCGGAAGATCGTCCAGGGGCGCCGGCTGGAGGCATTCGATCTGCGAGCAGATCCGGGGGAACAATATCCACTCGACCCGGCGCCCGGTTGGAGCGCCTCGTTCGTCTCTTTCGGCAGGAAGCTTCTCGGCGAACTCCAGCCGTCGGAGGATGCACGACAGGCGATCCTAAAGGAGGTTGAGGCGATGGGCCTGCCATGGGACAACAGCCCGATCTGCCTCGACAAGCAGGAATGGCCCGATCCCCGCGACCCGGATCGGCTGAGCTTGAACGCGGCACTCTTCGAGGCGCGGGTCAGTTTCGATCAGAAGGCCGTCGGCCTGTCCTTTCAGATCGGCCAGGAAATCATCGCCCAGGATCCGGCAAACTACACGGCTCTAGAGATGATTATCTTTCTATATGTAAGAAATGGCTATGGCGATATGGTTCCCGATATGCTCGAGATCTTCCAGTGCAACTATCCCTTCAGGGCCGCGCCTTATCACTATTACGGCCATTACCTGGATCGCACAAACCGGTTGGAGAAGGCCGAGCAGGCCTTCCGCATGCTCGGCAGGATCGATCCTTTGCTGGAAGATGGGCCGTACGATCTGGCCGCCGTCTATGCCAGGACCGGGAGAGAGGACGAGGCGATCAAATACCTGGAGAAGGCGATCGAACTCGGCGCGACCGATTACGAATTCATCCGGATGGATGCTCGGTTTGCCGCTCTCCGGGAGGATCCGCGCTTTCAGCGTCTCGTACCCGTCCTGCTGCCGACGCCGGTCCCGGGTAGCCCCTGAAAACGCTTGACAGGTGAG
>CBDUYA010000247.1:0-5146 GCA_965371335.1 uncultured bacterium
CTGCGGCCGCTCTTCATCGCGCCCAGCAATTCTATGATATCGAGCGGCTTGAGTGTCGTTCCGTCGAGCTCGAGGCGGTCGAGGAGCGGCAGAGGATCGGACAAGGCGCCGAAGGGGAGATTGCCGTGCTCCTGCAGGTAGCGCGACCCCTCGGCCGTGAGATGATTCTCTCTCTTCACCTCGGCCGGATCGGCGCACGGCTGCACCGTCAGGGCGAGGGCGCCCCCGGGGGGGGTGGCGGTCTCGGCACTCAGCAGTTGCAGGACCCGGGGGAACTCGAGATCAACCAGGGCCTCTTCGTTCAACGTCTCTTCCTACTAGTTATTGTGCTGTGTTCTTGACTCTATACGATACCTTGTGTATGCTCAGCCGGTATGCGCGTCTGCAGGTGGTTCGGACATGATGTTGGGATGTCTCCCGCGGGCCGGGTACTTCCGGATCCGGACGCGGCGAAGTGGCTTCGTGGTCGGCAGAGAGGACAACCGTCACTCCAGCCCTTCTTCCCGTCCGATCGGGGAGACATCGCGAGATTCCCGGAACTGCACGCCTTTCCGAAGT
Source organism: uncultured bacterium (assembly GCA_965371335.1). GTDB lineage: Bacteria > Acidobacteriota > Polarisedimenticolia > Gp22-AA2 > Gp22-AA2 > CBDUYA01. Next base: position 559 of record CBDUYA010000247.1, read on the forward strand.
TGACCACGTTTCGGAGATTCATCCACCACTCTTCTCACGCCACACCGGCTGGAAGCGTGTCCTCCCAGCTCCGCGTTCGTCAACCTCAGTAAATGAAGCACGGGCAGTTCCGGGAATTCTTTTGCCCCCCGGGCCAGGGTGCCTGGCCCGGCGCCTTACGCCGCAGTATAATCCGAACTGCTGCCACCTGGCACGGCAGGACAGCTCGGCTATGACGTCCGCGAATCGGGTTTCAGGAAACCGTCCGGTCATGATTTCACGCCAGCATCCAGCACGAGTTGTTCTGTGCGCGCTCGTCGCGGGCCTCCTGTCGGTCCCCGTCGGCACGCCGGCGGAGGGCCGGGCGCAGGACGAAGGTATGGCGCCGGAACGTGATCGGGGTAGGCCCGCCGGTCTCGATGAGCAGGCTCCGGCGGTGCGCGGGCCGGTTCCGATCCGCCCCCCGCGCGCCACGCCCCTGCCTCCCGAGGGACACGGGCGGCTGTCGATTACCTTTGACGGCAACAGGCGCTGGTGCACGTTCCCGGACGACCGCCTGCAACGCGCTCCAGTCAAGGCGCCGCGCGGTCCGAAACGACGACGGGACGTGTTCACTTTCGGATATCAGTTTTCCGTCGCGGCGGTGAAGCATTCCCAACCGGACGCCACCCTGCTGCTCTATTCGTCACCGGTGATCCGCACCGCCTCGCTGCGCCAGGCCGGTAAGCTGGGTCGCGGCCAGACCCTGGGCCAGGCGAACAGCAAAATTCCGATCGTCGTTCCCGACGGGCATGCGCCCAGCAGCAGGCGGGCGAGGGAGTCACCCGCCGCCCTGGTGCCGTACTGGGATGAAGCGCAGCGCTGCGCGATGGTCGGGGAACAGTTTGACTTCGATCTCGGGCCGGGACTCTACGACGTCTATCTCTCCTTCGACATCATGATCCGCTCCGGGGCCTGGGTTCATCGGACCTACGCGTACCTCACAGATATCGAGATCGCAGAAGCAAGTCGGACCCTCGTCGACGGAATGATCGATATGGGCGGGGGAGGGCGTCGTGATCTCAAACTCCGATCAGCCTCGATCGGGCCGCTGCCCGGGCAGGGAGCCGCTCGCCCTTGAAAGGACGGCGACTCGCCCTCATCGGGTGCCCCTTCGTCGCTATCCTCCTCTACCTGCCCACGGTCGGACACGAATTTGTCTTCGACGATCGCGGCGTCATCGAGCAGAACCCGCTCATGCACGACGTCCGGGACCTGCCGCGACTGGCGGTTTCCCCCTACTGGAATTTGAAGTCGGGCGAAGGCTCTCTGTACCGGCCTCTGACCACTGTCAGCTTCGCCCTCGATCGCCTGGTCGTCGGGGGGCTGCACGCGTGGTGGTATCACCTCGTCAACGTGATGCTGCACGGGCTGGTCACGCTGCTGTTCACGCTCCTCGCGCTTGAGATCCTGCCTGGTATTCTGCCGGGAGCGCTGGCGGGGATGGCCTTTGCGGTTCATCCGGTTCATGTCGAGGCGGTCGCCGCAGTGGTGGGGCGCGCCGATCTGCTCGCCGCCGGCGCGGTGCTGGCCGCCTTGTTGTTGCACCGGCGCGCCCTGGCGAGCGGACGGCGTGGCTTCGTGGTGGGGGCCTGGACCGCGGTTTTTCTCGCGATGATGGCGAAGGAGTCGGGCGCCGCCGCCGCCTTTGTCTGCGCGGCCGCTGATTTCGCATTTCCCGTAAGTGGCGTCGGCCGCGGACGCCGCACGGCACTTTACGCCGGCTACGGGACCGTGCTGACAGGCGTTATCCTGCTGCGCTCTCTGGTTCTCGGCTCGATCGGTCTCGGGCAGTCGATCCCGTTCCTCGACAATCCAGCCGCCACCGCCGGTTTCCCGGCGGGTCTGCTGACCGCATTTGGCACCGTGGTCCGCTACGCGGGGCTTCTCCTCTGGCCCCAAGACCTGTCGGCTGACTATTCATTCGACCAGATACCGATCATCCGCTCGATCTCCGATCCCATGGCGCTGGTCGGGGGCCTCCTCGTCCTGCTGGTCGTCGGGGGAGGGGTGTGGTTGCTACGGCGTGCGCCGGCCGCCGGCTTCGCGCTTCTGTTCCTGGCGATCGGCGCCGCACCGACCGCGAATCTCATCGTCTTCATCGGCACCTTACTCGCCGAGCGACTGATGTATCTCCCCAGCGCCGGGTTCTGCCTCCTGTTCGGTGTCATGGTTGCGGTGGCCCGGTCCCGTCTTCCGGCACGGGTTATTGTCGGGGTGGCCGTTCTGCTGATCGGCCTCGGAGGAGTGCGCGCGGCCCTGCGGCTTCCCGAGTGGAAGGATGATTTCTCCCTCTACCGCAGCGCCATGACGGTTTCGCCACGCAGCGCCCGCATCCGTCATAACCTCGGCAACGCCTATCTTCGCCGGGGACAATTGCGCGAAGCGGAAGCGCAGTTTCGCGCCGCGCTCGGGATCTATCCGGACTTCAACGACGCGCGGATCAATCTGGGAGTCTCCCTGATTCAGCAGGGCCGGGCGGCGGAGGCGCTCGCGCCTTTGACCACCGCGGCGCAGCGAGCGCCCGAAAATGCCGACATCGCGGTCAACCTCGGCAATGCCTACCGGGCCCTTGGCCGGGCGCGAGAGGGGGAGGAATGGTTCGAGCGGGCTTTGAGCCTGGATGGAGAGTCCGCCATGGCGTGGAACAATCTCGGCGCGGTCGACCTGGCACGTGGTGACCCGGAGCGGGCCGTCGGGCGCCTGCGCACAGCGGTGCGGCTCGAGCCGGAATCGGCGATCTTCCGGATGAATCTGGGGGATGCGCTGGTGGCGGCAGAGCGCTTGCCGGAGGCGGTGGAGCAGTTCGACGCGGCCTATCGGCTCGATCCGGATCTTCCGGAGGCACGCCGCGGCCAGGGAGAGGTCGCCCTGATGAACGGTGATCGGGACCGGGCCGAACGGGAATTCAGCGCCGCGCTACAGGGCGATCCAGATCTGGCGCGGGCGGCCAATTTCCTCGGCTACGTTCTGGCGCTGAAGGGGGATGCGGAAGGGGCGGCCGCGGCGTACCGGCGTGCGGTGGAGATCGAGCCGGATCTCGCTGACGCGCACCGGAGTCTCGGGTTGATCTATGCGGAGCAACTGGACGATCCCGGGCGGGCGGCTCACCACCTGGAGAGGTCTCTGGCGCTGGCCCCCGATCAGCCGGAGGCCGATCGATTAAAGGGCCTGCTGCGGACTCTGGCGAAACCAAACTGAGGCGGGTCAGCTCCCGTCGGCCTGCCGCGAAGTGAGCCGCTGAGTGGCCAGCGCCTCCTGGACCATTTTCTTGAAGCCTTCGAAGGACCGGTCGCTGACCCGCTTCCCGTTGACGAAGATGGTCGGCGTGCCGAGCACCTTGGCCGCTGCGCCGTCGGCCATATCCTTGCGGACCATGGCATCGTACTGGCCGGTCTGCAGGGCGCGCTCGAAATCCTCTATGTTGAGTTCGATCTCGCGCGCCCAGATGGTCAGGTTCTCCTGGTTGATCGCCGTGAAGTTCTGGAACATCTTGTCGTGCATCTCCCAGAACTTGCCCTGCTGCTGGGCTGCCAGCGATGCGGCCGCGGCCTGACGCGCGTACTGATGGATGTTGAGGGGGTACTGCTTGAAGATGAGCCGCACGTCGTTCGGGAAGGTCGCGAGAACCTTCTTGAGGGTCGCCTGGACCCCGGCACAGAAGGGACACTGGAAGTCGGAGAACTCGATGATCGACACCGGCGCGTTCTCAGGGCCACGCACCGGGTTGAGTGAGACATCAATGTCGTAGACCACTTCGCTGTCCTCGGGTGGCCGGGCTTCGACGAAGGTGTCGGTCTTGGCCTGCAGCACCCGGACGACGTCCTCCTCGGACTTCCGCTCCCGCAGCGCGTCGACGATCGTGCGGGCGAAGATGAGGCTGCGCCGGCACGAATGATCGTCCACCCTGCACACGGCGATCGTCATCCTGCAGCCGCAGTTACAGGGGTTCGCGTTCATGATCTTGAGGGCCAGCTGTTTCTGTGTCTCGCTCAGGCCGGTGAAGTCGATATCCTGGATCTCTGACAGATCCGTAATCTCCGCGGCGTCGACTCCTCCGGCTCCAACCGCCATGAAGGTCATGAGTGCGAACGCGAACAGTGTCCTGCAGCGGGTGCGGAGCATCATCAGTCTTACCTCACTCAAATGCCTGCCCTCTAGGTTTCCAGTCAATGAACGGACTGGGAAAATTCTACGTGATGATCTGCAAAAGTCAAGCAGGCGACAGGGTAGTGGCGGCACGCATGCTATACTGAAATCCAGCTAGTCTTGCCCGGAGATCAGGCAACCATGAGGCTCGAATTGAAACCCAGGAGGATGTGGAGATCCTTTCACCATGTCTCGGCTCGGAGATTGCCCGCCTGGGGAACGATCGGTTGCCTCCTTCTCGCCTGGGCCGGTGGGATCGCAACGGCACAGACCCCCCCTGAGGTGAAGGAACCGGGGATACCGGTCAGCGACGCGCAGCCCGGGCCGGATATTCACCCCGACGCCCTCTCCAGCTTCGTCACCCGAACCTACAAGATAGACTCGGAAAAGCTATGGAAGGGCCTGCTGGAGCTCCGGGAGG
>CBDUYA010000248.1:0-5119 GCA_965371335.1 uncultured bacterium
GTGCCGATCTTCCTGTCGATCGGCTACTCAGCCTGCCACTGGTGCCACGTCATGGAGCGGGAGTCGTTCGAGAACGAGGCGATTGCGTCGATCATGAATGAGCGCTTCGTGAACATCAAGGTCGATCGTGAGGAGCGTCCCGATCTCGACGACATTTACATGGCGGCAACCCAGCTGCTATCGGGACACGGCGGCTGGCCCAACTCGGTGTTTCTCACTCCGGAGTGCAAACCGTTCTTTGCCGGAACCTATTTCCCTCCCGATGCGCGTCACGGGCGACCCGGGTTCAGCGAGGTCCTGGTCGGCATCTCCGACACCTGGAGGAACAAGCGGGACGACGTCACCAAGGTCAGTGAGGAGGTCACGGGGCGGATCCGGCAGATGTCTCAGATGTCCGCCTCAAAAGAGGTTCTCAGCCCGGCGCTGCTGAGCCGCGCCTTCGGGGATCTCGCCGGCCGCTTCGACGGGGCCGACGGCGGCTTCGGCGGCGCGCCCAAGTTCCCGCACAGCATGGACGTTTCGCTCCTGCTGCGCTTCCACCGCCGGACCGGCAATCCGGAGGCGCTCCGCATGGCGGTGATGAGTCTCGACCGGATGGCCCGTGGCGGCCTGAACGATCAGCTCGCCGGTGGATTCCACCGCTACACGGTCGATGGGCAGTGGCTGATACCGCATTTCGAGAAAATGCTCTACGACAACGCGCTCCTGGCGCGGACCTATGTCGAGGCGGCCCAGGCGGTCGCCGGCCTGGAGGTTTCGAACGCCCTGCCCGACGGGGGAGAGGTGACCGCCAGATCCTTCCGTAACGTCGCCAGGGAGACGCTCGACTGGGTGCTGCGCGACATGACCTCGCCGGAGGGAGGGTTCTACTCGAGCCTCGACGCCGACAGCGAGGGAGAGGAAGGAAAGTACTACGTCTGGAGCCCGCAGGAGCTGGAGGAGAGCGTCGGTCGCGAGGAAGCCGGACTGGTGGCGGCGATCTACGGTGTGACCCCGGCGGGGAACTTCGGGGAGGGGCGCAGCGTCCTGTCTCTCCCGAAACCGGTGCGCGAGGTGGCGCGCGATCTGCGCTCCGATGAAACCGACCTGCGCCTCCGTCTGGCCGCTGCACGTTCACGCCTGCTGCAGGCGCGCGAGCGCCGCGTGCGCCCCGGGCTGGACGACAAGATCCTGGCCGACTGGAACGGGCTGATGATCTCGGCCCTGGCGATCGCCGGCCGGCTCCTCGACGAGACGCGCTACACCGAAGCGGCCTGCCGCGGGGCGCGGATGATCCTCGGGAAGATGAGGCCGGCCGGCCGCCTGATGCACAGCTACCGCGAGGGTGATGCGCGCCATCCGGCCTACCTGACCGACTACGCGAACCTGATCGCGGCGCTGCTCGATCTGTACGAGGCGACCTTCGATCCCGCCTGGGTCGGCGAGGCCCGCGCCCTCGCGGCTTCGATGATCGAGATGTTCCACGACCAGGAGAACGGCGGGTTCTTTCTGACGGCGGGCGATCATGAACCGCTCCTCGCCCGGCGCCGGGAGAACAACGACGGCGCGACCCCGGCCGGGGCCTCAATCGCCGCACTGGCGCTGCCGCGGCTGGCGGCGCTGACCGGCGAGACCGAACTGGAGCAGCATGCCGCCGGCGTGCTGCGTCTCTATCGCGATCAGATGGAGCGCTTCCCCGCCGCCTTCGGCGCCATGCTCTGCGCCGTCGACCAGTATCTCGACGGGGCGCGGCAGGTCGTGCTGGCGGGCACCGCCGGCGATGCCTCCCTCCGGCCGCTGCTCGAGACGCTGCGTACGGTCTACCTGCCGAACATGGTGGTCGCCCTCGCCGATCCCGGCGCCTCCGGGCAGGAAGATGCGATTCCGCTGCTGCAGGGGAAGACGCCGGTGGAAGACGGGGCCGCTGCTTATGTCTGTGAGCGCGGCACCTGCAGGGCTCCGGTCACTACCGCAGCGGATCTTCGCGCCCTTCTCGACTCCTGAACAGCCGTCGCGCGGCCGGGTGCAACCGTGTCTTGACAGCGCCTCGCCAGCCCGCCTAGAGTGGAATCGTTGACGCCCTTTCCGGGATCGCCGGGGCGATCGGTGGCCGGGAAGGGCCGGCTCCCGAAGCCGAAGCCGGGGCCGCGGATCGATGATGATCGCCCCTGTGGCGTACCAGACGTGGGGACGGGCCATGGCGCGAGGTACCATCGCCAAAATTGTGCAGGACCGCGGCTTCGGGTTCATCCGTGGTAACGACGGCAAGGATGTCTTCTTCCACCGATCCGGCGTCGTCGATCTGGTGTTCGAGGATCTCGATCTCGGCACCACCGTCGATTTCGAGGTGGAGCAGAGCCCCAAGGGGCCGCGCGCGGCCAACGTGCGACTTCCTGTCGGCGGCATCCAGGAAATCAAGGAGTAGGTCCCGGCCACCGCCGCGCTTCTGCCGCCATCCGGCGGCGACATCTCTCATGCAGCAGACCCTCGAGATTGCCGGCGTTCTGATCATCCTGCTGATCGTGCTGCGCTTCTCGCTGCGCCGGCGGTCGAAGGAGGTCGTGCTGCGCGGCGGCCTGACCGGCCTGAACGTCATAACCGGCCTGCTGGCCGGGGCGGCCGGCGCCCTCCTGCTCCCCGAGATGCGTCTCCCGGATGAGCTCGCCGCGCTGTTTGGCGGTTTCCTGGAGACCTCCGGCTATGCGCCGCTGGCCGGCGCCATGTTGACGATCCTGCCGTTCGCCGGAGCCGCCTTCGGGGGGATGCTCGGCTATCTCCTGCTCGGGGGCGTGTGGCGGCGGCTGCTGGTGAACGGGAGCGCCTCGGCGCGCATCTGGCTGCGTCGGTCCCAGTTCATGATCTGCGCCGCCGCGCTCGCCTTCCTCCTCGCCCGTCTCCGCGGCTAGCCTGTCGGAGTACGGCGTCGGGCCGCGTTCGCAACGCCGCGGGGCTGCAGGCGAGGCGCCGCTCCGCTCCGCTATGTTGGGCGGGATCTTCGCGGGGAGGCATCGCTATGCCGGTCACGATGGGGAGCGAACGAGCGCGCGGCCTGTCGCGGGCCGCCGCGATTGCCGTGCTGCTGGCCGTTCCCGCCGCCACCGCGGCGTTCGATCCGCCCGACACCGGGGCCGGCTCTCCCTGTCGCGTTTCGCTCATCGAGCCGGGCGAGGGGGAGATCCTCTACGGAATGGTCGATCTCTCCGCCGAAGCGGTCTGTCCCGAGAGCACCGCGCCCGACCGGGTTCAGTTCCTCGCCGACGGCGAGGTGGTGGCCGAGGCGACGCGCGCCCCGTTCCGCGCCGTCTGGGAGGCGGGCGGCACGTTTCGCAAGCACCTGATCCAGGTGCGGCTGATCGACAGGGAGGGGCGCGTCGCTCAGGACCTGCGCGCGACCCCCGGTTCGATCTTCGGTGAGTCGGTGCGCGTCACCTCCACGCCGATCGACCGGGTCGAGCTCTCCGTCTCGGTTTCAGACAGAGAGGGCCGGCACGTTCCGGGCCTGTCGCTCGACGACTTCATTATCGAGGAGGCGGGCAGGGAGCAGCGGCTTCTGGTCGCCCGTCCGGAGCACCGCCCGCTCAGCCTGGCCGTTCTGATCGACGTCAGCGGCAGCATGGAGCGCTACTGGTCGCGGCTGCTGGACGCCACTCCGGCGCTGGCCCGGACTCTCGGCCCGGATGACGCCGCCAAGGTGGTCGCTTTCAGCGGCCCCGCCTACCTGGTCCAGGACTTCACCCGCGATGCGGTGCGGGTGGCCGAATCGATGCGGAGCTTCCGGCACTGGGGCGGGGGAACGAGCCTGTACGACAGCCTCGCGGCGATCGGCACCGAACTCGCCTGGAGCCGCGCCGGCCGCCAGGCGATCATCATGATCACCGATGGGCTCGATACGCTGAGCCGCATCGATCCATCCCGTCTGCGCGATTACCTGCGGCGCACCGACGTGACCCTCAAGGCGTTCCTGGTCGAGACACCCGGGAGTGCCGTTCACCCCAGGGCGAAGAAGATCCGCGCGCAGCTCGAGCGGATCTGCCGCGACACCGGCGGATCGCTGCAGCCGATCGACCTCGAGGATACCGACGGCATGAAGGAGATGTTCCGCCAGGCCGGGAGGGAGCTGCAGGATCGCTACTACCTCTCCTACCAGTCGGACCGGGCGGGGCGGAAGGGGGGATGGCGCAAGATCGAGATCCGCACCCGCATTCCGTCCTACACGGTGAGGACGCGCCGGGGCGTCATCGCCAACCGCGACATCGGCGACTATCTTCTCGAGGACCTGCGAGGCGGGAGGATCGCCGCGCGGCGCAAGGCGGCCGAGTGGCTGGGGCGCATGCGCATTCCGGGCGCTTCCGACCCGCTGCTGGAGGCGCTCGGTGATCGTTCTCCGGAGGTGCGCGCCGCCGCCGCTCTCGCTCTCGGCAGGTTGCGCGAGCCGCGGGCCATCGAGCCGCTCGTTCATCTGCTCTACTCGAGCTATGAAACGGTCGGCCGGTCGGCGGCCGAGGGGCTGAGGACGTTCGGGTCGGCGGCCGTCCCGGCGCTGATCGAGGCGCTCGGCCGGCCGCGGTCGCGCGGCCGTCCCGGGGCGATCGAGGAGGACGCGTACGTCAGGGCGATCGACGTGCTCGCCGACATCGGCGACGCGCGCGCCGTCAACACAATCGCCCGACTGGCCCGCCCACCGCGGCCGGCTTCGGCCTCGGCGGACGGAACGATCAAAACCCGGACCGTCCGGGAGAGGCGATCCGACACCCGCATCCGTGCCTGGGCGCTGTGGGCCCTCGGGGGGATGGGGCGTCCCGAGACGCTGCCGATCATGGCGCAGGGGATTCGCGATCACGATCACGACATCCGCATGGCGGCCGTCTGGGCCATCGGCGAGAGCCGTCTTCCGCGGGCGATCCCGATCCTCGAGGAGGCCGCGGCGGTGCCGGGCCAGCCGGAGGCTATTCGTGAGGCGATCGCCACCGTTCTGACCGCGCTTCGATCCCCCATCCCCGACGGGGACGATCCAGAGTAATCTTTCGCCGGCTATCGGCCCCGGATTCATCCCCCGGGGATCGCCGCAACCGCTGGAGCGCGAATGCTCGATATCGTTCTTCTCTGTCTGATTGTGGTCGGGGCGATCATTCTCTTCGTC
>CBDUYA010000249.1:0-5091 GCA_965371335.1 uncultured bacterium
GGCGTGCGGACCAGGGTGCTGAGGGCCGCCAGTGCCGTGGTGATCCGGACACCGCCGGCCGTGCCGCCCGGGGCGCCGCCGATCAGCATCAGAACGACGCACAGAACCAGCGCCGGAAGGCCGATCGCGGCGACATCGATGCTGTTGAAGCCGGCGGTCCTCAGGGTGATCGACTGAAACAATGCCGCCCCCACCTTCGCCGTCCCTTCGAGACCGGAGAGGCTGCGCGCCGATTCGAACAGGAAGAACGCTGCCGCCCCGGCGACGATCAGAAACGCGCTGCACGCAAGCACCCAGCGACTGTGGCGGCTCAGCGGCTCGCCGGACAGGCCGCTGATCCAGGAGCGGACCTGTGCGGCGCTCTCCGCCAGCACCACGAAGCCGAGTCCACCGAGGACGACCAGGGTTCCTATGATCGTCAGCGTTGCTCCGTGGGAGGTGAAGGCGGTGAGCGAGGCGCCGTCGGCGAACAGCGCGAATCCGGCATTGCAGAAGGCCGAGACGGCATGAAAGACCGACCAGGCGAGACGCTGCAGCGGGTCGGGGAGCTGCGTCTCCCAGGCCAGGTAGAGGAGGGCGGCGCCGAGCCCCTCGAGCGCGAAGGTCGTGAGGATGATGCGCCACAGTGTCCGGCCCATGCCCCTGACCGTCGCGACATTCAGCGCGCGGGCCAGAATACGGCGCTCCTTGCGATCGAGCCCCCGGCCGCCGAAAAGAGCGAAGAACGCGCTGATCGTCAGGATCCCCAGTCCGCCGGCCTGGATCAGCAACAGGATGAACGAGGCGCCGAGAGGGGAGAGGACCGTTCCGGTGTCGCGTACCACCAGGCCGGTGACACAGACCGCCGAGGTGGCGGTGAACAGGGCGTCGAAGAACGATAGTGGCTCTCCGCTCCGCGTCGCGCCGGGGAGCGCCAGCAGCCCTGTGCCGATCAGGATGAGGACCACGAACGACAGCGCGAGGATCTGCACCGGGCGCAGGCGGATGCGAATCAGCAGACGGTGGAGCATGGCCGAGCGCGACACCACGATGGCGATCAGGTAGAACTGCAGCCCGGCGATGTAAAACGCCCAGAGGGGGGAGGGAAGTGACTCCGCCTCGAGGTATCTGAACTCCGGGGTTGTTCGTAGCGCGAGGTGCACCACGGTCTGGATGGCGAGCACGAAGAGGAGGGAAAAATCGAGCCGGTGGCGGCGCAGATATCCGGCCGGATCCTCGACGGCGAGGAGCTTGGCCGCCTGCAGACCGGCGAACAGGAGGACACAACCGACGTCGAGCAGGCGCAGCAGGTCGATGACCGACGTGCCGGGCCGGAAGCCGTGCTCGACCAGAAGCGAGGCGAGCGCGGTCAGGGCGGCCGCTGCCATGCCGGCATCGAGACGCCGGAGGAGCTGCTCGGCCCGGGTCTCGTCCGGCTCCGACCCGCTCAAGGGTCGCTGTCGGAGGTCGAGGATGCAGCAACGACCCGCACGCCGAGCCCCGGCGCATGCGCCAGCAGCGCCTCGATGTAGTCCGAGCGCACCGCCGCGTAGCGGGCTCCGGAAGGGAGAGGCCAGGCCGCCCGGTAGGTGAGCGCTCCGTCCTGGACGGAGATCAGCTCGACCTGGCCCTGTTCACGGTCGAGGCCGGCGAGAGCTGCCGCGTGGCGGAGCAGCCCTGCGCCGGCATCGATCTCCTTGTCTGTTCTCATCACCACGAGCATCATCAGGGATGATTCGGCGGAGTGAATCTCGACCTCTGAGTCGAGAACCAGCCGATTGGGACAGAGGACGAGGCGCTGCTGATCGGTCCTGAGGCGGATGTGCAGCAGCCCTTTGCCTTCCACCGTCCCGATATGGTCGCCGATACGGATCCGCTCGCCCTGGCGGAACGGCCTGCCGTACAGAGTCACGAGGCCGGCCAGGAAATCGGCGACCCGCTCGCGGGCTCCGAGAGCCAGAGCGAGCCCCGCCAGCCCGAGCAGGGCGAGCAGCCCGGCGCCGGCCTCCCCCGGGACCAGCAGCCCGATCAGAATCGCGCCGGCGACGACCAGGAGGGCCCGCGCCGTCAACTCGGCCGGTCCGGCCGTATCGGCCGACAGGATTGGGTCGATCCGAATGCGGCCGGCGCGAACCTGTCGGAAGATCCGCCCGACCGCCATGAGCGCCAGACGGATCAGCAGGACGACGAGCGCTGCCAGAGCCAGACGGGGCAGGAGACGCACCGACTCCGCCAGCAGCCGCTCGGCCAGAGAGAGAAGAGGGGCGAACAGCTGCCCGGCCCAGCGGCCGGTCAGCGGCAGGTTCTGAAAGAGGACGATGAGGAAAATGTAGAACAGGAGGATATAGACGGCCCATTGGATGAGAGTGAGACCCCGGGTGAGCAGCAGGCGTTCGCCGCCCGCTGAGAGGAGCCGGACCGACCCGAGGCGGAACCCGTGTGAATCCTCGGTGTAGTTGATGAGGCGTTCGCGGATGCGCCGGAACAGCAGCCGGGCGAGAAAAACGGCGAGCAGGAAGCCGACGGGGTAGAGGAGGCCGAGGATCGCTCGCCGCAGCAGGGTGGCGGAGAAGAGCGCCCCCTTCTCCCGCTCGTAGGCGCGCTGCAGGTCATGAGCCCAGCGTCCCGCGAGAGCGGCCACCGTCGTTCCGGCAAGGAGGGAATCGTCGGGGGTCACCACCAGAAGTCGGCGGGCGCAGGCCACGATCACCGTGGCGTCTCCCTCCGGCAGCACGCCGAACTGTTGCGGCTTGCAGGTGGGATCGAGCAACGCCTCGGCGAGCTTCGTATTGGCAGCTGACGCGCGTTCGGCGGGGGACAGCGCGCCACGCGACGCGGCGAGGGTGAGAATCGCCTTCCCCCCGATCGAAACGGTCCGCGGGCCCGGAGCCTCCGATGGGGCAGCGTGCAGGAGGATGAACGGGAGCGACCCGATCAGGGCGATGAGCGAGGCGAAGGGAACATGGTGCGGACGCACGGCCGGGATACTAGCCCAGTTCGGTGAGCGGCGACAATATGACGGAGGTGACGGAGCGCCTCAGGGCGCGTCGTGCCAGTGGCCGTGCTCGGCCGACCAGACCTTGCCGGGGGGAGGGGGACCGGGCGGCTGCAGCGCCGGAACGCCCGGTATTGCTCCTGGCGCCTGATCGTCCGGCTGCACGGTGTGCCAGTGTCCGTGCTCCTCCGACCAGACGCGGGTCGGATCGGGCTCGTCCGGCAGGTTCATCATCGTGCCGACAGCCAGTGCCGTTCCGACAAGAACGATAAACGCGAGAATCAGCAGGCCGGGGCTGAGAGCGGAACTCCGCGCGCCCTCGCAGCATCGTTTGTATTTTTCGCCGCTGCCGCAGGGACATGGTTTGTTGCGCGCGTGCGCCATCCGCAATCACCTCTCGAGAGTTCCGCCTACCGGTAGCTTACCGCGTGAAGAGGGTCCCGGCAATCACAAAGGTGCGGAATGGCCCCGAATCAGAAAAATACATACAATTGTTTTCTTTTCAAGCGCTTACGGATGTTTCGGCGGATTAGGCGGGGCGGTGGAGCGGCGCTGGTGCCGCGGGACGGAATTGAACCGCCGACGCAGGGATTTTCAGTCCCTCGCTCTACCGACTGAGCTACCGCGGCACCTTGGTGAAGGTCGACTCGAAACGGCGCATGGTAGCCCGCCACCTGGAGGGTGTCAAGATTGGGCCGACCTCACGGAACAGGCTCCTGGGAAGGATCTGCCGGTTCCGCGCCGTCTCGAGATGCTCCTGATCAGGCCCGGGGAGCGGGGGATTGGCTCCGTTGCGAGCGCGCCGCGCTGCCGCGGCCGGCGCTCGGGCGCCCCCCGGCCGGTTGTTTGTCGGCGGTGCTCCGGGCCGTCTCCTGGTTTTCCGGCGTCCCACCCTCCTCATCGGGGATCAACCCGAGCAGGCGGCGAAGCTTGCCGTCGATCTCGTCCATGAGGTCGGAATTCTGCTCGAGAAACAGGCGGACGTTCTCCCGTCCCTGACCGAGCCGCGTTTCGCCGTAGGAGAACCAGGAGCCGCTCTTGTCGATCAGCTTCTGCGTGATCGCGAGATCGATCAGATCGCCGATCCGTGAGATCCCCATGCCGTAAAGGATGTCGAATTCGGCGGTCCGGAACGGGGGCGCCATCTTGTTCTTGACCACCTTGACCCGGGTCCGGCTGCCGATGTCCTTGTCGGCGTCCTTGATCTGGCCGATACGACGGATGTCGATTCGCACCGACGCATAGAACTTGAGGGCGCGTCCGCCGGTCGTCGTTTCGGGATTGCCGAACATGACGCCGATCTTCTGCCGGATCTGGTTGATGAAGATCAGGCAGGTGTTCGAGCGGGAGACCGCGCCGGTCAGCTTGCGGAGTGCCTGGGACATGAGGCGCGCCTGCAGACCCATGTGAGAGTCGCCCATCTCCCCTTCCAGCTCGGCCCTCGGCACCAGGGCGGCGACCGAGTCGATGACGAGCACGTCGAGAGCGCCGGAACGAATCAGGACCTCGGTGATCTCGAGTGCCTGCTCCCCGGAATCGGGCTGAGAGATCAGCAGGTTATCGACATCGACGCCCAGCTTGCGGGCATATTCCGGGTCGACGGCATGCTCCGCGTCGACGAAGGCGGCGAGGCCTCCGTTCCGCTGGGCCTCGGCGACGATGTGCAGCGCGAGTGTGGTCTTGCCGGAGGCCTCCGGGCCATAGATCTCGACCACCCGGCCCCGCGGCACGCCCCCGATACCGAGCGCGGCGTCGATCGACAGAGAGGTGGTGGAGATGACCGGGACTTCGTGACGGAAATCCTTCGACCCGAGCTTCATGATGGAGCCCTTGCCGAACTGCTTCTCGATCTGGGCAAGAGCGAGATCGATCGATCGCGATCTGTCTTTGTGGTCCTGCGGCATCAGCTTGATCCCCTTTGCAGATTGGGGTGGGGACGTCTCCGGGGGGAGCGGGCGCATCTTAGGATATCCCTCCCGGGGGTGTCAATATTGGCCGCGGCGGCCAGATCGACTGATCCCTCCCCGGCGATCGTTCAATACCTGATGAAAAGGAAGCCCTTTCCCCGGGGTTGGTTTCTTGACACTGGCCGATCCGGCGGATATATTCCCTGGGCG
>CBDUYA010000250.1:0-5082 GCA_965371335.1 uncultured bacterium
AATTGAAAAGTGCTCTTTGAGAATAACAGGACGGGATCCGCTGGCAGCGAGTCGCTATTGACCCATGATTCGATCATTCCGGTCGGAGGGTCGAGACTGACATCGTGGGGGATCACGATGATCCCCGCTTCCGTTCCGCCGTCCGCCGGGCTGTTGAACTCGAGAGCGTACGCGCCCAGATACGCGGCAGACGTGTACTGCACCCGGCTCTGCGGGCTCTGGCGATAGCCATGATTTCCGGTCCCGCTCGAGTCGAATACGGTGCGGCTCGCCGGGCCGAAACCTTCCCGGAAGCTACCCTCTTCGAAACTCCAGTGAGCGCGAATCTCGGTGGGAGTCGGGTCTGCCCACGCCGACAGTGCGAGGGCGAACGGCATCAGAAGCGCCATCACAATGAAGGCCGCGCGTGCATTGCATCTGGTCGTACGGAAGGTCATCGGTTGCTCCTCTCGTTGCGAATCGTGTTCCTGACTTACCCGTTCACTGGCAGGCGACCGGCGAGCCGTTGATCGTGGCGTCCCGCCCGGCCGCCTGGCCGCCCGACAGAGAGTCGTAAGTGCCGCTGCCGCCGCAGTTGACGCCGCGCGTGATGAACCAGAACGCCTCGCCGATCACCGGTGCTGCGGTGTGACTCGCGCTGGTCGTCGTAAGGTCGTTGGCGAGGCATGTCTGGGTCGCGGCGCCGAAGTCGCCGCCGGTCGCTCGCAAGGTATTGAGGTCTCCCACGACCATGTCGTGTCCCGTCGCACCGTCGACGACGCTCCAGGAGAGGAGTGTCCCGGGGCCGGAGTTGGCCACCAGCAGCTGCGGTGCGGCCGCCGGTGCCGGGGGCGGCGGATCACAGGTCCAGCCGGTCCGGATGCCGTAGGCGCCGGCCGGATCGGGATCGAAGTTCAGCCAGCCGATCGCCTCGCCCCACGCGGCGCCGCCGAACTGGCCGGTGCTGGGATCGATCGTCACGCCGGCGACCGGGACTCCCGTCGCGTCGGTCGGCCGGAAGAGGATCCACCCGGCGTTCTCCGCCCATGCCGTCCCCGACAGGTTTCCCTGGCCGTCATTCAGGACGCTGTAGCTCACCGCCGCGCACGAGACGGTGTTCTTGCACGAGGTGCTGATCCAGCCGATGTTCTCGCCCCACAGCCAGCCGGTCAGCTCGAAATCGTGGACCTCGACCCCCGGGCCACCGGCTCCGAGCGGCCCGGCGTTGATCCACCCGACGTTTTCGGCCCACGCGAAGCGGGCGTCGTCACCGGCAGGATCGATGTTCTCCGACAGAGCGGGGGCGGTGCACAGGCAAAGGACGAGAGCGGCAGGGAGTGCCTGCACCAGGAGACGCGGATGATTCGCGGCGAGAGATAGCCGGAGAATTGTCCGGCGCGGGGCGCCGCCGCGATCAGAATTGACCGGCATAGTCGTATCCATGGCCGCCCCGCACGCACCATGCGTTCAACGGGACATCCCCTTTCGTCTGGATGTAAGGGGTGCCTGTTATGAATGACACGGCCCACGAAGCTTGCGTCCCTCCAGTTGGATTCGTGTAGGTGGAGATCGTCCAGAAACCGACCCCCCCAGGCGGGAAGAACGCGGGGAGCACGAACGGATGCCCGGCAGGCAGGGTCGGAGTGCTCGCCGACCCTGGCTCGATCAGAGAAGCAAGCTCCTCCACCGTCGGCAATCGCCAACCGAATCGGTTCCCGGCGACGCGCAGGTAACAATGATTGACGGCGTCCGCCCAGAAGGGGGTGCTACCGCCGGCGGGATTCTTCTCCCACACGAGACCGGTCTCGATGTCGAGCACCCCCTCCCCGTTCATGACGAGCTTGAACCGGGCCGGCGTCGTCAGCAGCTGGTTCCAGTTCGGCTGCAGCTCGGCCAGGGTCTGCATCGTCGGGGCGGGGGGGCCAGGCGGCTCAAGGCTTCCCGCCTGAGCGGCCATGAACACCGCCAGCGTCCCGAGCATAATCAACATCCATCCGCGCTTGCCGCTCATGGTGTTCCCTCCTCCCCCATAGAAACGCCAGCGGAGAGGGGATTCCTCGGAGAAACTGATTGTTGGATGGAGGATGTGGCGAATGAGGAGGTGGGGGTGGTGGAGCCGTTTCGCGGCAGCCGGGGTCGCGCTAGCGCGGGTTCTCGAGGACGATCCGGCGCATCACGAGGTCCGCCTCCCCCGACTCGGAGGAGGCGGCCAGATCGCGCAGCAGTCGGTCGAGCGCGAGCTGGTTCTGGAGGCTATCCGGCGCTTCGTCCGCGGATCCCGCATCGCCCCCCCGCAGAGACTCGTCGGTCCCGAGCGGGGTGGCGGCCGCGATCCGATCGAGCGCCGATTGGAGTCGCGGGATCGGCTCCCGCGCCGCGACGACGATGAAGGCATCCCGGCCGCCGGCGGAGCTGACCTCCCAACTGTCGTAGGCCCAGCTCGTCTCGCCGGGGATGCGGCGGGCGATGCCCGGCTGCAGCGGGTTGCTCCATTGCGCGCCTTCGATCGGGAACAGAACGCTCGCCTCGCCCGCATCATCCCGGTTGATCACATAAAGATGAACCGGCTCGTCGCTCTCCAGCGTCATGTAGAGCCGGTCGCCCGGCCGGATCGTGTCACCCTCGGTGAGCGGCTCATCGCCGTCCGCGCTGACCCGCCACATCGTCGTCGCGACGGTCGCATCAAGAGACGCTGGCGAAGGGGGAGCGCCGCCGCGCCGTAGCAGCGTCGGCAGAGCGATCATCACCAGGATCGCTGCGGCGACGGCACCGAGGGCAAAGACGAGGCGACGGCGCAGCAGAAACGGGAGGACCTTCGCGGGAGCGCTCTTGGTCCCGGTTGACGAAGGCGCGGCGGGCGCCCATGCCGCGCCGACCGCGTCCTGCGCCCCGGCCGTGGCTGCGCGGCGCTCCGCCATCATCCCCGCCGCCATCCGGAAGCTCTCCTCGCAGTTGGCGCAGTCAAGCGAGTGGGCGAGAATCTCCTGCACCCTGTCGGTCGGCAACTCGCCGCGGGCGGCCGCCCAGATCGCCTCATCGCCGGGACATTCGGCAGCCGGCACCGCCTTGCCGTCGCGAACGGCGAACGCCTTCTTCAACCTTTCGTCGCCCGTCATCTCATCGCTCAAGGCTCAAATCCCCGGCGCTTCAAGTAGGCGCGCAACTCCGCCAATCCCTGGTAGCGCTGATTATCAGCCCGCTTCGCCGTCCAGCCAAGCGCCCGCGCCGACTCTTCGAGGCTGAACCCGTACAGGTACAGCAGCACCGCCGAGCGACGCGATTCCTTCAGCTTTCCGACGCCGGCCTCGATCGATCTGCGCAACTCCGCCGCCGAGCTTGCCTGCTCGGGAGAAGGAGCGCCCGACGCTGTCTCGACCGTGCCCGGATTGTCCATCGCGACCTCCCGCTGGCGCCGGCGGTGCCGGATCTCGTCCATCACGGCGCTGTGCGCCACCTTCCATAGATAAGACGATCCGAGCGCCGCCGGTTCCTCGCTCTTCTTCCATTTCTTCACGACGCGCAGGCAGGCATTCTGCACGAGATCCTCGCTCTGTCCGGCCAGCCACGGCGGACAGACTCGCCGCACCGCGCGCTCCAGGAGGTGCCGGATACTGTCGAATTCCGCCCGGGTCGGTGCTGTGCTCGGTTCCGGGGGCTCGGGCACTCGCGTTCACCTCGGCAGTGGTCCGTTCGGCGGTATTCTACCGTTTGTGTCCATCTGGAGTAAGATTAATGCAACCAGCCCTGTGGACCCGGGTCGAAGGATCCTTAAGATGATAATGATGCCGTCGATTCGCCATGCACGTGGGGTAGCTCTGGCGTGCTTCCTCGTGCTGGGCGCATCCTCGGCCGCTCTTTCCGCCGACGCTCCCTTCCCGATCGTGGTCGCGGACGTCGTCGCAACCTCAGCGGGCGCGCGATCCGGTCTCCAGCCGGGCGACATTCTGCTCACCTGGTCGCGCGACGCGTCGACTGCAGACGCCGCCACAGGCCTCCTGACCTCCCCGTTCGAGTTTCGACGGCTAGAACAGGAGGAGTCGGCGCTCGGCACGATCCTCGTCTCGGGAACACGCGACGGTGAGCCGCTCCGGTGGCGGATGGCGTCGGCCCCCTGGGGAATCGAGGTCCGTCCGGAGTGGCCAGCGGAACTGCGGAAGCGTTGTGACGCCGGTCTCGCCGCTCTCGAAGACGTGGCACCGGGAGACCAATATCTCGCTGAAATGCTATACGGATGGCGCGAGGTCGTCGCGGGAGCGGAGAGCCTCGGCGGAGCGCTCTCCGGTGCATGGCTGCATGCCGAGTCGGCCGGGCGGCTGATCGCTGCGGGTGCCCGCGAGGAAGGAGACTCCGCCTGGGGCGACGCGATTGCGGCAGCGTCGATGGCTGCTCCACCCGCCTCCACGATGGCCGTCGTGCAACTGTACGACGGCTGGGCGTCGGCGCTCGAGCAGGTGGGCGAGCGCGAGGTCGCGAGGAGCCGGCTGGAGGAGGGGCTGAAGGTCGCGGGCGACGGCAGCCTGGCACGCGCGGGCCTGCTCACGCGGCTCGGCGTGATGTCGCGGCGCCTGGGAGATCTCGACCGGGCCGAGGAGTTGTTCCGGGAGGGCATCGCCATCCGGGAGGCGGCCGCGCCCGACTCCCTCCTCGTCGCCCGGAGCCTCTACGATCTGCTCCTCCTGGCCAGGGGTCGGGGCGATCTGGCGGCGGCCGAGTCAGCGGGGAATCGAGCGCTGGAGATCCAGGAGTCGGACGATGCCGGAAGCGTGGCGACCGCTATGACCCGCGGCACACTGGGGCAGGTCGCTCTCCAGCGCGGCAACTTCGACCTCGCCGGCGATCGCTTCCTCGCCGCCTACGAGACCATGAGAGTGCTGGCTGCGGGAACGAGGGAGCACGGTACGGCCGTCACCAACCTCGGCATGCTCGCCCGGAGAAGTGGGGATGCGGAAACGGCGATGGCTCGATTCACCGAGGCGTTGTCGATCTTCGAGAAGCTGAAACACGAGAGCGATGCGGTCGCGATGTTGCTCAACAACATCGGCGTCGTGGCCTATGACTACGGCGACCTGGCCGCGTCGGAGGAGCATCTGACCCGCGCGCTGG
>CBDUYA010000251.1:0-5064 GCA_965371335.1 uncultured bacterium
ATCCGCGGCAGAACCCCGTCTCGAGCGCCCGCGGACCATCCAGGGTGGTCACCCGCTCGCGACCCTCCCAGATCGCCGCGATCTCCCGCAACTCGCGGCCGGCTCCCGGCAACGCCGCGAAGCGATGAGAGTTGAATTCCGTGCAGGTGGGGGCGGGACCTCGATAAACGGGGCCCATCCCGATGTCGGGCGCCAATTGCGCGAGATGAGTCGTGGTCGCGGCCGGGTCGAGATCGAAATCGGGAGCCCCGACGATCAACAAACCTTTCGCTCCGGGTGCATCGGAAACGCCTGGAACGAGATCCCGCTCGGCCGACAGGTAGTGCATGCGCGGTCCGGTTTCCACGAGGAATCTCTCCGGCTCTGTCGGCAAGGTGCCGAGGTTGACGAAGTTCAACTTCCGATCGGTGATGATGAATAACTGCGAGGTCGCCCCGAGGTAGCCCGACACCGGGTCCCATATCGCCCGGCGGAGTTCCGTTCCCGCATCCAGGTAATCGTCCTCGTTCTTTCGCCGGACGGCAGCAAACGGCGACGGCTCGCGCGAAACCTCCTCCTTCCATTCAGCGAGCCAACGATCGATCACGTCGGCCGGCCCGAGCGGGACCGCCCGAACGCCCCTCCTGCCCGCCCGCGCGATGAAGGCGATGTAGTGAGGTGCGGGCGCCGGCACATCGTGCGCCGATTCGCCGCGTGGAGGCGTCGTTGCGCTCCTCTCGTATGCGACGTAGGCGAGCAGGGCGGTGCCCGCCGGCAATGCGCCGAGAACCCGATCGAATCCGACTTCCCCTTGCGGGCGCTCCTGGCGAAAGTCGGGACTGCGACTTGCCAGCGCCTCCTCGGCGCTTTCCTTTTCCCGTCGCAGCGCGTCGATTAGCTTCTCATAGGCATCGACCGTCATACCATCCGGGCCGCGCAGTCTGGTCCGGGCCAACCGGCTGCGCGCGGTGCTCAGCTCTTCCCGAATGCGGTCGACCTCGGGGTCCCCGGTTCGGCCGGATGCGCGGTGGCGCGCCGCCATCACGTCAATGACGAGTGCCCTTGAGCGGATCACGCCGTCCCAGACTCGCGCCGCTTCTTTCCTCCCCCCGATTCCGTCCGCGAGCAGCGAGAGCGCGAGATCGAGGCTGGATCGTCGCGCAGCGGCGTATTCCAGCGACAGTTTTTCGGACAGCATCTCGGCCGTCAGTTGCAAGTGATTGGCGCCGACCCGCTCGGCCTGCAGCGCGCGGTCGAGAGCGGTCGAATAGTTGCCCTCGGCCGCCTCGATACTCGCCGCGACCCCGAGCGCCTCCGCCAGCCAATGGTGTTCACCACCAAATCGATCTTCGAGGAGCGCGACCGCGTCGACCGCCTGACGTCTGGCGGCCTCGACATCGCCTGTCTCCAGCAGCGCTTCTGCCAGCCGGGTCACGATTGGTGCAGCACCCGGGTGCTCGTTTCCGTACAGCGCTCGCCAACCCGCCACCGCTTCGGCATAGAGATCAACGGCCTCGGCGTGCCGGCCGAGATCGGTGTAGAGATCGGCGAGCTGCCGCTGACGCCCGCTCACGTAACGGTGCACATCACCGTAGAGCGCGCGGGTCTGCCGCAGCGATTCCATGAGCAGCCGCTCCGCCTCGGCAGGCGCCCCCTCGGCGTGGCGCACGACGCCAAGCAGGCCGTAGGCGTGTGCGATCTTCACGTTGTCCGGGTCGGCGAACCCCCGTGCCACTCGCAGGCCCTCCTCCGCCAGCGCACCCGCCTCGGAATAGGCGCCGAGATTCACGAACAACTCACCAAGATCAATCATGAGAGCCACGGCCCATACCCCGCCTGGATCACCATGGAGGCGCTCCCGCTCCAGTGCCTCCTGGAAGAGGGCCTTCGCCTCGGGATACGCGCCGATCCGGTCGTAATGAGTGGCCAGAATCGCGAAGGCATAGATATAGTATGACTGGTTATTCGGAAACGAGGCCCGGACAATGCTCATCGTCCGCTCGAAGAAGGGTAACGCCGCCGCGTAGTCGCCCTGGTGGCTCAGGATCTGCGCCATGACGGCGAGGGGCCATGCGGTCTCCGGATGTTCCGGACCGAGAACCTTCTCGGCTATCTCCAGGGCCCGCTCCGCATACGGGGCCGATTCGTCGGCGCGCGAACTCAACCCGATGATCTCGGACAGGCCCCGCAGGGTCTCGGCGGTCCTGATGTCATCGGGAGAGAGCCGCGCCTCGCGAAGCGCCAGCACCCGTTCCAGCAGACGCCGGCCCAGCTTGATATCTCTGTCGTTCCACCCGTAGGCGTGGCCGATCGCGTTGACGGTTTCGAGCGTCTCGGGGTGGGTCGTGCCGAGTTGCTCCTCCAGAATCTCGCGAGCGTCCCGATAGAGCCTCATCGCTCCCTCGTTATCGCCGGCCTCGCCAATGATGAGGCCGAGGGTGCGCATCGCGATCGCGGCCGCAGGGTGCTCGGGCCCGAGTGTGCCTCGGTATATCTGCAGAGCTTCCTCGCCCAGCCGGCGACCATTCTCGAGGTCCCCACGGTAGTACTCAACCATCAACATTGCCAGAAGCGCCGGCGCAACCCGTCTGTCGCCGGGGCCGAACTGCTGCCGCGCGAAGGCGATCGCCTCGCCGCCGGCCGCGAACGCCTCTTCGTAATGGCCCCACTTGTGCAGCGCCCTGGTCGATCCGACGAGCGCCCGGCTGCGACAGTCAGCACTTCCCGTCGCGTCGGCGTGCGCTGCCACATCATCCCAGTATTGGATGTCGACCGCTTCACGCTGTTCACGGAAGACCGGTGCCGTGGCGCCGCTGGTCACGACGAGCAGAAAGCCGGAGCCGCAGCCAGGGTGATCGGCGGAGCGGACCTCGATGTGGTAGCTCTCCCCCGCCGCAGCGGTCAGGACAATGCGGCTGTCGGTTCCGCCACCGCCGTCATAGTCCTCGCGAATCAGGGGCGGCGTGCCGTCCGACGTGGTGCCACGCACCGTAAGCCAGACATAGAACTCGGCCGAGCGAGCGTCGATTGTGATCGGAACCGCGGCCCCCGGTTCCAGGGTGAAAACCGCAACCGTGTCGTACGGATCGCCCTCAGGCAGAGCGGACTGGATCGATTCGCCCGGATGGATCGCGCGGGGCAGCAGGTCGAGCGCTGTCAGGTGCCCGGCGGGCAGGCAGAGTAACAGGCATGTGGCAACGATAACGCGCGCTCTGAGACCGGCTCGCATGGCGATGCCCCTCGGATCCGCGCCCGGCGTTTTCGACCTGATCGTTACGCTGAGCGCACCCACACCCACGGCGATGAGTGGAAGATTTCCGGTCATTATATCTCAGATCGCTTGATTTCATAACGTTCGAGGGGAAAATGCGGGGGGGGGGGCGCCACCAGCGGACGGCCCGCTTCAGTACGCCCGATGCCCCGGCATGCCGGCCCAGTCGCGAAACAGGGCCCGGCACTCTTCGACCAGGGTTCCTCCGATGAGGCGGACGGCGCTGCCGCCGAGGCGCAGCAGATCGGCGGCCGGCAGGGTCATCTCGTTGAAGCCGGCCGCGGCGGCATCGGCGATCGTCGCGCCAAAGTAGACGGTGTCGACCCGGGCCCAGTGCAGGGCGGCCATGCACATGGCGCACGGCTCGCACGTCGAGGCGACGATCGCGCCGCCGAGATCGATCGTCCCGGTTCGCCGGCACGCCTCGCGCAGCGCCGTGATCTCGGCGTGCGCCGTGATGTCGGTCGATGCCAGGACGCGGTTGTGCTCCGCCGCCACGACCGTCCCCTTCAGGCTGACGGCGCAGCCGAACGGGCTCTGACCGGCGGACAATCCTTCCTTCGCCCGGTCGATGGCGAGACGCATCAGGTTATCGGGATCGACCATGGCCACTCCACCTGTGGCGTGAACGCGCGGGACCAGGCCGCACTATAGCATTCACCGGTTGGCGGGACCGATGCTTGGTTCAGGCCAGTGGGACCCTATGGGCAGACCTGCGGCAGCGGACGGGGGTTGCCGGCGCTGTCGCTGCCGACGTCGCCGATCCCGCAGGCGTTGCCGGCGCCCACCAGGTAATAGAACATCGCTCCCAATGCGGGGGTGCCGGAGTCGACAAAGTCGGGAACGACCTGGCCACCGAGCAGGCAGGGATGGGCGTAGATGAACGGCCCGCTCGCCGGGACGGCGCCGCGATAGAGGTCGTACCGGGCAGCCTGCGGGTCGGCGTTCACGCCGAAGGCGACCTCGCTGCTGAACAGAAGACCGTTAGGGCTGTCCGGCGTCGACCAGAGCGCCGGATCGGTCGCGGCGCAGTCGTTGCCGTTGTTCCAGCCGTCGCCGTCCTGATCGAGGTCGCAAGGGTCGCCGATCCCGTCGCCGTCGAGATCCTCCTGCCCCGGATTGTTGAGGTCAGGACAGTTGTCACGGCTGTCGACCAGGCCGTCCAGATCGCCGTCCCGGTCGCCCGCGGTCACGCCGACGCTCGGCATCCAGTCGAGCGAGTCATCGCCGTCGGCGCCGTCGGTCGCTCTCAGGATCGAGTGGCCGACCGGCAGCGCAAAGACGTCGACGTAATCATCAGTGACCTGGCCGTTCCAGATCTGCGCCGCCTCGGCCATATCGTCATCGGCCAGCCAGTCGAGATCGTGAATGGCGGAGCCGTCCCAGGAAACGAAGTCGATGATGTTCGCGGCGGACGGGACGTTGCGGACGTAGAGCGCGAGCTGATCGGCCAGGTCATCCAGCGGATCCCCGCCCGGCGGCAGGACGTACAGGAGACCGGCCTGGTCGGCGCCCGCCTCCAGGGAGATCCAGAGGCGTCCCGCCGGGGCCAGGATCAGATCGTTGCCGTTCAGTTGCGGGATCACGTAGGCGAGACCACCGCCGCTGCCATCCTCATCTTCGTCGCTGACCAGCCAGCCGGTCAGGTCGACGTCGCCGTTCCCGGCGTTGTAGAGCTCGAGCCCCTGCGCCGTTCCGGTGAGCGGGCTGGTGAGGACCTCGTTGATCACGATGCCGCCCTGGTTGGCCGCACCCGGCGTCGGGTCGGAGGCGTCGCGGCCGCCGCTGGTCTCCCAGTCGGCGCGCGAGCCGGG
>CBDUYA010000252.1:0-5062 GCA_965371335.1 uncultured bacterium
CCATCGAAACGTGGTCCTCTTGCCCAGCCTCGGTCGGAATCGAGTCGACGCTCGCGGGGTGGGACAGAATCTTGTTCTCCGAGACCAGCGCGGCCGCCGTCACCTGGGCCATCATCAAACCCGAGTTCACCCCGGCATGGCGCGTCAGGAAAGGGGGGAGGCCGCTGAGAGCGGGATTCATCAGCCGCTCGGTCCGGCGCTCCGAGATGGTGGCGAGACTGGCGACCGCTATGGCGAGACAGTCGAGCGCTATGGCTGGAGGAGCGCCGTGAAAATTGCCGCCCGCCAGTAAAACGCCATCGTCCGGCAGGACGATCGGATTGTCGGTGACGGCGTTGACCTCCTTCTCCAGAACCCCGCGCACGAAGCTCATCACATCGCGGGACGCGCCGTGCACCTGGGGCATGCAGCGCAGCGAGTAGGCGTCCTGGACCCGGCCACACGACTCGTGCGAGCGGGCGATCGGGCTGTCGGTCAGGAGCGAGCGCATATTTGCGGCGCTCGTCTGTTGTCCAGGGTGCGGCCGCAGGTCATGCAGGCGCGGATCGAAGGCGTGATGGCTCCCCTTCAGCGCTTCCACCGAGCAGGCCCCGGCGATGTCGGCGATGGTTGCCAGCGATTCGGCCTCCTGCGCCGCGAGGACGCCGACCGCCATAATCAGTTGCGTCCCGTTCACCAGGGAAAGCCCTTCCTTCGGCTCGAGGCGGAGCGGCTCGATGCCGCATTTCCTCAGGGCGTCCACGGCCGGCATCCGGGTCCCCGCCAGGACGACCTCGCCCTCGCCGATGAGGGCCAGTGCGACATGGGCGAGAGGGGCGAGATCGCCGCTCGCCCCGACCGACCCCTGCTCCGGCACAGTCGGCAGAAGATCGGCATTGAGATGCGCCAGCAGGGTCTCGATCACGTGCGGTCTGACACCCGAATGCCCGCGACTCAGCACGTGGGCACGCAGCAGCATGAGAGCGCGGGTGGCGGGAGCGGGCAGCGGGGGACCGACTCCGGCGCAGTGGCTGCGCACCAGGTTGTGCTGCAGCGCCTCCAGTTGATCGCGGGGAATCGAGATGTCCTTCAGGTGGCCGAAACCGGTGTTGACGCCGTAGACCTGCTCGCCGCCGTCGACAATGGAACGGACCACCGCGTGCGCCCGCTCGACGCGGCGGATCGCCTCCGGAGAGATCGAGACCAACACGCCGCCTGCGGCGACCCGGCGCACATCGTCCAGTTGAAGGGTCACCCCGTTCAGAACGAGGTTCGACATCCTGATGGCCTCGCAAGGGGGGGGATCGCGTCGTCGACCCTCGATCCGGTCGGAGTCTAGCATAGGGGTGGAAGGCTCACAATCGGAGATCGCGCTCTATGGCGCGCCTGAAGCGCATTTCTGCTAGCATGTGTCGGCAAGAGCAACCTGCCTTGCGGAATCCCGGGAGACGCCATGCCTTGCTACGTCGTCGTCGGCTCACAATGGGGCGATGAGGGGAAGGGGAAAATCGTCGACCTTCTGACCGAGCGC
Organism: uncultured bacterium; assembly: GCA_965371335.1. Taxonomy (GTDB): domain Bacteria; phylum Acidobacteriota; class Polarisedimenticolia; order Gp22-AA2; family Gp22-AA2; genus CBDUYA01. The sequence goes on from CBDUYA010000252.1 coordinate 1,511, forward strand.
GTTGACGTCGTCGCCCGCTACGGAGGGGGGCCGAATGCCGGCCACACGATCCGGGAAGGGGCTCGTCGCTTCGCCCTGCACCACATACCGTCAGGGATCCTGCGCGAGAAGGTTCTCTGCGTGATCGGCAACGGGGTGGTCATCGACGCCGGCTCGCTGCTCGGCGAGATCGAGGAGCTGCGCCGGGCGGGAGTCCGGGTCGAGGAGAACCTTCGGATCAGCGATCGCGCCCATCTCATCCTGCCTTACCACCGCGGCTGCGATATCGCGCGCGAGGATGTCTCCGGCGGCATGAAGATCGGCACCACCCGCCTCGGCGTGGGACCGGCGTATGAGGGCAAGTCCGGCCGCTACAATCTGCGCGTTGCCGATCTGGCCGATCCCGGCGCCCTCCCCGCCAAGGTGAAGCATGCCGCCGCCATGCTGCGCCGCGCGGCACCGACCGCCCTGCCCGCCGAGCTCGACCCGGACCCGCTCGATGTCGTCGCCGCCTGCCTGCGCCATGCCGAGGCCCTGTCGCCGTTCATCACCGATACCGCCACCCTCCTGAACGAGCGGCTCGACGGCGGCGCCGTGGTGCTCTGCGAGGGGGCCCAGGGAACGATGCTCGATCTGGATCACGGCTCCTATCCCTACGTCACCTCGTCGTCGTCGAGCGCCGGTGGTGCCTGCACCGGGCTCGGGATCAGCCCGATTCGCATCGCAAGCGTCATCGGCGTCCTGAAGGCGTACTCGACCAGGGTGGGGGAAGGCCCCTTCCCGACCGAACAGAGCGGTGCCACGGGCGACACGATACGGAAGCGGGGGAACGAATTCGGCAGCACAACCGGCCGCCCGCGCCGCTGCGGCTGGTTCGACTGCCTGGTGGCCCGCTATGCGGTGATGATCAACCAGATCGAGAGCCTGGCGCTGACCCTGTTCGATGTTCTCGATGACTTCGACGAGATCCCGGTGTGCGTCGCTTACGAGCACAAGGGGGAGCGGCTGGAGAGGCTGCCGGCGGATGCCGCTGTTCTGCGTGACTGCCGGCCGGTGTACGAGACGCTCCCGGGCTGGAAGAAGGACACGTCGCTCGTCACCCGCTTCGACGATCTGCCGGACTCCGCCCGGGCTTACATCGACCGGATCGAAAAGCTGGTCGGCTGCGAGGTGGGGATCGTCTCAACCTCGCCGCTGCGCGAGCAGACGATCTTCCGCCCCGACGGCCGCATCGCCCGCTGGCTGCCGCCGCGCTGATCAGCCGGCCTTCCTGCGACTGCCGGCCAGCCCCGAAAGCTGCGGCTTCACGACCGTCTCGTAGCACGGGGGGCAGATGCCGTGGCTGAAGCGCGCCTCGGAATGCTCCGACACATACGATTCGACCTGCTGCCAGTAGTTCTCATCCTTGCGAACCCGCTTGCAGTAGGAGCAGATCGGCAGCAGGCCCTGCAAGAGCTTGACGCGGGACATCGCATCTTCGAGTTCCCGGACCCGGCCGGCGAGTTCATGCTGAAGTTCGACGATTCTGGTCCCGGCCTGCAAGCGCGCCCGCAGTTCGTCCCGATCGAACGGCTTGGTGACATAGTCATCGGCGCCGGCGTTCAACCCGGCAACGACGTCGGTCTGGCTCCCACGCGCCGTCAGCAGGATCAGGTACGGAGGTGGCGCCGACCCGGCCGCCCGCACCCGACGGCAGATCTCGGCGCCGTCGAGTCCCGGCATCATCCAGTCGAGGATCGCCAGCCGCGGGGCCTCCTCCCGTTGCAGCGCCTCCCAGGCCGCATCACCATCGCCGGTCACCACCACCTCGTGCCCCCACCGTCCGAGCGTCGCCTCCAGCATGCGCCGCGACACCAGGTCATCCTCGGCGATCAGGATCCGCATTTCGACTCCCCCCCTATCAGCGCGTTGAGCGCCGTCTGTAGTCGCTCGATCTCCAGCCCGAGTGTTTCCCGCAAGGCCCGGGCGCCCTCGACATCCCCCTCACGTCCCACCGCCTCCATTCTCGCGGCCGCGGCGAACGCCGCCGGCGCCCCCAATGCACCAACCGAACCTTTCAGCGTGTGAGCGTTGCGGCTGACGAGTTCCGCCTCCCCCTGCTCGAGGGCCCGGTCGATGGCCGCCAGATACCCCGGGGCCGTCTGCCGGAACGCGGCGATCAGATCGCCCAGCAGGCCATGGTCGCCTTCGACCCGTCCCATCAACTGTTCCCGATCGAGGACGTCGCTGCACGGTTCCGGCGGTGTTGCCGCCTTCGCCTCATGCCCCGCGCGGGGCTCCGGACTCCCGAGATCGTCGATCGCCCGGAAGAGGTCATCCGGCCGCAGCGGCTTGGTCAGGTAGGCATCCATGCCGGCCTCCAGACACCTTTCGCGATCCCCCTCCATGGCGTGCGCGGTCAGGGCGATGATCGGGACGTGCCTGCCGGTTCGCTCTTCCAGCGACCGGATCCGGCGGGTCGCTTCGATCCCGTCCACCCGCGGCATCTGCAGGTCCATCATGATGAGGTCGAAGCGCTCCTCCCCGGCACGCCGTGCGGCATCTTCGCCATCGCAGGCCGTGACGACGGTATGGCCCCGCTTCTCGAGAAGCCGGCAGGCGACCGCCTGGTTGATCGGGTTGTCCTCGGCCACCAGGACCCGCAGCACCCGCCGTCGCTCATGCAGCGTGTGGCGGGTGACAAGGGGAGGAGGCGATCCGTTCTCCGGGCTTTGATATGCGGTGATGGTACGCAATGCGTCCGCCACGTCTTCCGCCTCGACCGGCTTGGTGAGATACGCCTCCACACCCAGGTCGCCACAGCGGGCGGCATCGCCACGCTGTCCAACGGAGGAGAGGATGAGAATAGGGGTGGCGGCAATTCGGGGACAGCCCTTGATGTAGGCGGCAACCTCGAAACCGTTCAGCTCTGGCAGCCGGACGTCGAGCAGGACGCAATCGAACGGATCGTTGTCCGCCTCTGCGCAGCGCAACCGATCGAGCGCCTGCACCCCGTCCTGCACCAGCTCGAGGCGGAAGTTCCAGCGCTCTCGCAGGGATTCCAGGATGCCTTGATTGACGGCGTGGCCGTCGACCAGGAGAAGCCTGAGATCGCCCGGATCGCGCTCGGCTGAGGGGGCACTCGTCTCTCGTCGCACGGACTGCAGGCGGAATCGCGCGGTGACGTGAAAGGTGCTGCCCCGTCCCGGCTCGCTCTCCAGCCAGATGCGTCCGCCCATCAACCACGCGAGCTGGGTCACGATCGCCAGCCCCAGCCCGGTGCCGCCGTAGCGGCGCGTCGTGGAGCCGTCCGCCTGGGTGAAAGGTTCGAAGATCAACTTCTGCTGTTCCGCCGGGATGCCGATCCCGGTGTCGGAGACGCTGAAGCGGAGAACGGCCTCTTCTTCACCGGGCTCTTCGACAACAACCCGCACCGAGACGGCTCCCCGGCTGGTGAACTTGAGGCCGTTGGTGACCAGGTTGATGATGATCTGGCGCAGGCGGCCGGGATCGCCAACCAGCAGCTCCGGCACCTCCGGCTCGACCTGAAGATTCAATTTCAGGCCCTTCACCCGGGCCGACAGCGTTGGGGGG
>CBDUYA010000253.1:0-5043 GCA_965371335.1 uncultured bacterium
CGGCCCGCCCGCTCGCCGTGGTGCTCCTGTGCGGGGGCATGGACTCCTGCGTCGCGGTGTTGCTTGCCGCGCGGACGCACGCCCTGGCATTACTGCACGTCGGCTACGGGCAACGGACCGAGCAGCGGGAGTTGCGGAGCTTCCGGGAGATCGCACGACACGTCGGCTCCCCCCTCTGCCTCGAAGCACGCGCCGGGTACCTTGGCAGCATCGGAGGCTCGGCCCTGACCGATCCGCGGCGCGATGCCATCGACGCGCGACGTGCCGGTTCTTCCGTTCCCGATACCTACGTCCCGTTTCGCAATACGCACCTCCTGGCGATCGCCGTCTCCTGGGCCGAGGTGATCGAAGCGCGCCGCATCTTCATCGGCGCCGTCGAGGAGGACGGCAGCGGCTATCCCGATTGCCGGGAGGAGTATTACGAGGCGTTCAACCGGCTCGTCCGGCTCGGAACGAGGCCCGAAACGGATCTCGAGATCGTGACTCCGCTGATTCACCTGAGCAAAGCGGAGATCGTCCGCGAGGGAGTGCGGCTCGGTGCCCCGCTCCACCTCACCTGGTCATGCTACGTCGATTCCGAGACGGCCTGCGGACGGTGCGAGTCGTGCCTGCTGCGCCTCAAGGGCTTCCGCGAGGCGGGGATCGAAGATCCGGTCCCCTACAGGTGATGCGTCTCGATGAGTTCGATTACCACCTGCCGCAGCCGTTGATCGCGCAGGAGCCGGTGGGGCGGCGCGATGCGTCGCGGCTGCTGGTCCTCGATCGCGCTTCTCCGGGCCTCGCCGAGGCGACCTTCGACAGGCTGGGGGATTTCCTGCGGCCGCGCGATCTGCTGGTGGTCAACGAGACGCGGGTTCGCGCCGCCCGCTTCACCGCCCGCAAGGAGACCGGTGGGCGGGTCGACATTCTGCAGATCGAGGCCGATCGCGACGACCCGGAGGGTGCGTCCTGGAAATGCATGATCACCTCGTCGCGCGGCCTGCGGCCCGGCGCCCGACTGACCATCGCGGACGATCTCCACGCCGAGGTGCTCCAGCCCGCCGTCGACGGACGGGTCGCGCTGCGCTTTTCCACTCCGGGAGGCGCTCTCGGCCCCGCCCTGCGCCGGCACGGGCGCATGCCGCTGCCGCCCTATATTCATCGATCGGTGGAGGATCGGCGCTGCGAGGTCGATCGGGAACGCTATCAGACCGTCTACGCCGGCGACGCCGAAGGTGCTGTTGCCGCGCCGACCGCCGGCCTGCACTTCACCAGGGAGTTGTTGCGGAAGCTCAAAAAACGCGGCATCGGCGTGGCGGGCCTGACCCTGCACGTCGGACCGGGAACCTTTCTGCCGGTCAGGACGGATGACATCGAGCAGCACCGCGTCGAACCCGAGTACTACGTTCTGCCTCCGCGGACGGGCGCGGCGTTGTTGGAGTGTCGCCGCGGCGGCGGCAGGATCATCGCCGTCGGGACGACAGTGACGAGGGTGCTCGAGGCCTGCGCCGGGGATGATGGGGGAGTTCAGCCGGGCCGTGGGTGGTGTGACCTCTACATCCGCCCCGGGCATCGTTTCCGCAGCGTCGATGCGCTGCTCACCAACCTGCACCTGCCGCGATCGTCGCTGCTGATCCTGGTCGCCGCGTTCGCCGGGCGGGCCCGTATCCTCGAGGCCTATGATGAAGCGATCCGCCGCGGTTTCCGTTTCTATTCGTATGGCGATGCGATGCTGATCCAATGAGCGGGGCGCTGTCGTTTTCCATCGTCGCCCAGGATCGTGCCACCGCGGCGCGTCGCGGCTCGCTGACGACGCGTCACGGGACAATCGCCACGCCGGCCTTCATGCCGGTCGGAACGGCCGCCACGGTCAAGGCGATGACCTCGGAGGATGTTGCCGGGCTCGGCTACGGCATGATCCTCGCGAATAGCTATCACCTGACGCTGCGTCCCGGTGAGGAGGTCATTCGCCGGCTGGGCGGGCTGCACCGCTTCATGAACTGGAAAGGCGGCATTCTCACCGACAGCGGAGGGTTTCAGGTGCTCAGCCTCGCCCAACGCCGCTCCATTTCGGACGACGGCGTGGTCTTTCGATCCCATATCGACGGCTCGCGTCTCGAGATGACGCCGGAGCGCAGCATGGCGATCCAGCAGGCGCTCGGCTCCGATATCGCCATGGCGTTCGACGACTGCCCGCCGCTGCCGTCGCCGCGGGAACGCCTGGAAGCGGCGGTCGGCAGGACGACGCTCTGGGCCAGGCGCTGCCGCTCCGCCTGGGGCGACCGGGGCGGCGGCCTGTTCGGTATCGTCCAGGGGGGAAGCGATGCCGGGCTGAGGGCGCGCAGCGCCGGGGAGATCGTCTCGATCGGCTTCGACGGATACGCCATCGGGGGCGTCTCGGTCGGCGAATCGGCCGCGATGAGCCGCTCGGTCGTGGAGATGACGGCGCCTCTTTTGCCGCCGGAACGACCCCGTTATCTGATGGGGATGGGGACGCCCGCGGATCTGGTCGAAATGGTGCCCTTTGGCGTCGATCTCTTCGACTGCGTCCTGCCGACCCGCAATGCCCGTAACGGCTGTCTGTTCACCGCGTCGGGGCGATTGCAGATCAAGCGAAGCGAGTTCCGGAACGACGGCCGCCCGATTGACGAGACCTGCGGCTGCGCCGTGTGCCGGAACTACTCCCGCGCCTACCTGCGGCATCTCTACGTGTCGGGTGAGATCCTGTCGATGCGCCTGAACACGCTCCACAACCTTCATCATTACGCCGAACTGATGAAGGGCGTGAGAGCGGCGATCGATGCCGGGCGCTACGACGAGTTCCGTCGTTCCTTCAGAGCGCAAGGGCGACCCGGAGGAGCCGAGGGCAGGGACGGCGATTCGGTTGCCACCCCCGAGGACGGGTGATATCATCCCGCTCCGATGTTACGACTCTGTCACCTCAGTCTGCACCGGACATCTCTCCTGCTGTTTCTTCTCTTCGCCATGGTGGCCGGCGCCGGCTGCGATCGGAGACGCTCCGATCTGACACCGGGCGAGGCCCTTTACAATGGGGGAAAGTATGCCGAGGCGCTCCCCCTTCTGCGCGATCAGGCCGAATCCGCCCGCACCGGCACGCTCCTCTATCAATTGGGTTATTGCATCTTTGCGGTGGAGGGCAACGACGATGAGCGTCGCTCACACTGGGAGGAGGCCATCCCGCTGCTCGAGAAGGAACTGAGCGGGCCGGAAGGGGCGACCCTGGATCGCCTGTACTACCTTGCGGCGATCCACATGAGCCATGGCGATCTCGATGCGATGAGGCGTTTCTCGCGGCGAGCCGTCGATGAGATCGAGAAGGGCCCCGATCTCATTTCTCTCGATGGCGAGGACTGGTTCCGCCTGGCACGCATCCACGACTGGCTGAACGAACCCTCGGAGGCGGAGGCCGCCTACCGCCGCGCCGTGTCGGCGTTCAGCGCCGACGGGCCGGCCGGCAATCCCGCCTATCAGACCCTCGCCCTTGCCCACGTGGCCGATCTCGATTTCCTGAACCTGCGCTACCGGTCCGCCGCCGGCAGCTACGATGAAGCTCTCAAGCTGGTGCCCGGAAGCGAAGAGGTCCGGCCATTCAACCACGGTCTCTCCCTGCTGGCCATCGGTCAGTTCGCGGACGCGACGGACCGGTTCATGGAGGATCGCGATCCGACGACGATGGAGGAGTCCCGCCTGGCCGCAGATATCGCCCGCCTGGCGGACGAAGCCGGCCCTCTGCTCGAGGAAGATTTCGACGGGATGAAGCTCGGCAGAATGCCGATGGGAACCCTCCAGAACCGGATTCTGGAGTCCGGCGGAGCGTTCCGGCAGGTCCGCAACCGGCACTCCTATAAGAGCGGCGATCCCCTCGGGCCCGAGCTGCTGCAGAGGCAGACGCGGTTCATCTCGCTGGTGCGGGAGCGGCTGATCCGCACGCGGGAGATCCAGGCGTTTCTCGAGAGAGAGGGCCTGGCCGAGCTGGTCCGGCGTTGAACGACGGCGAAGGGGCCGTCGCCCTGCTCGGAGACGCCCATCTCTTCGCTGGCGACCCCGAGGTCCCGGCATTCGTCGGCTTCGTCGACACGTTGCCTTCCGACATCAACACCCTCGTTATTCTCGGCGATCTCTTCTCCGCCTGGATCGGCCGGTGCGAGCTGCAACGGCCACACCATCAGACCGTGGTCGAGGCGCTCCGGCGACTGCGCGGGCGGGGCTGCCGCATCCTGTATATCGAGGGGAACCATGATTTCTTTCTGCAACGTCTCTTTTCCGGCGATCCGTTCGAGCGTCTGGCCGAACGATCGTTCGACCTCCGGCTGAGCGGCCGGCGGGTGCACCTGGCGCACGGGGATCTGGTCAATCGCCGCGATCGCCAGTATCTGGCATGGCGCGCGGTGAGCAAGAGCCGCCTCTTCTACTCCCTGTTTAATCTGCTGCCGGCCGCGACCCGGCACGGTCTGGTCGAAGATCTGGAGCGGCGAATGGCGCAAACCAACATCGCGTTCCGCGGGGGGTTCCCTTATGCCGCGTGCGAGGCATACGCACGACGGCAGATGGGAGCGGGCGCCGAGATCCTCGTTTTCGGTCATTTCCATGAAGAGCTTCGCATCGACTACAGCGAGGGAGAACGGCGCGCCACCACCTACGTGCTCCCGGCCTGGCGGACGGGACATGCCTACCTGCGGCTTGCGCCCGGCGCCGAGCCGGCGTTCGTTTCCTCCTGAACGATCTCGTTGTACATCGCCATCAATCGGACCGTGATCGGGCCGGGTCGCCCTTCCCTGACCGGCCATCCGTCGCAGCGCTTCACCGGGAGGATCCCCTTCAACGTGCTGGTGATGAACAGTTCATCGGCGCTGCGCAAATCCTCCGGGTGGAGCGATTCCTCGGCCGTGTCGATTGCCCCGCGGCGCGCCAGATCGAGCACCAGATCGCGCGTGATGCCCCGCAGGATGCCGGCTTCGAGCGGGGGCGTGAGCAGGCGCTGATTCTTCACGATGAAGACGTTGCTCGACGCCCCCTCGGTGACCAGGCCGGCGCCGTTGAGCA
>CBDUYA010000254.1:0-5026 GCA_965371335.1 uncultured bacterium
GGTGCAGCCGACCAGCAGCACGAAGGCGACCGCTCCGCACAGCACCAGCAGCGCCACCCGCACGTTACCGACCAGTTGATCATGCAGCGGCTGCAGGAACAGCCCCATGCCGGCGTTTGCCTCCGGGTACGCCGTCGTCAGGCGGTTGGCGATGATGTTCATTTCCGCCTGCGCCTGCTCGTAGCCGATGCCGTCCGCCAGGCGCGCCACGACGTCCAGGTAGATGGCGGCGCGGGCATGTTTCTGCCGATCGTCGAAGGCGAGTGGCGCCCAGACCTTCACCCCGTCGGGAAAGGAAATCCCGGGTGGCATCACGCCGACGACGGTCCACGGCTCGCCGTCAAGCGACACGGTCTCTCCCAGGATGCCGGGTTCGGCGCCGAATCGGCTCTGCCACAGCGCGTGGCTCAGCACCACCACCCTGTGATTGCCGCGCACCGCTTCGTCCTCTGTGAAGGTCCGGCCGAAGAGCGGATCGACGCCGAGCACCCGGAACATCGCCGGGGTCACGAGCGCCGCCGTCAACGCCTCCGGCTCACCTCCATCGGTGATGTCGAAGCCGAAGTAGGTGTAGGCGGCGACCGCCTCGAGGGTGCGGCTCTGCTCGGCGAGGTCGAGGTAGTTGGGCGGAGAGAAGATGTCGCGCTCCACTCCCTGGCTCAGCCACGTCGTCCAGACCCCGACGATGCGCTCCGGCTCGCCAAACGACAGAGGGTTGAGGAGCACGGCGTTCACCACCGAAAAGATGGCCGTGTTCGCCCCGATGCCGAGAGCGAGCGTCAGCAGCGCCGCCGCGGTAAACCCCGGCGTGTGCCCCAGCACCCGGAGACTGTACCTGAGGTCTTGCAGAAAGTGGCTCATCCCGCCGCCTCCGCGTCCGCCTGTCCTCCCTCGATCCACCCATCGCGCAGCCTGATGATCCGGTCGCCGCAGGCGGCGTTGATCTCGGAGTGGGTGACCTGCACGATCGTCGTCCCTTCCTCGTTGAGCCGTTTGAACAGCTTCATGATCTCCTCGCCCTGGGCCGAGTGCAGGTTGCCGGTCGGCTCGTCGGCGAGCAGCAGCTTCGGGTTCGAGATCACCGCCCGCGCCACCGCCACCAGCTGCTGCTGTCCGCCCGACAACTGGCTCGGGTAGAGATCCTTCTTGCCGACGATGTTGAAACGATCGAGAGCGCTGCAGACGGTGCTGGCCCGATCGGCGCCCCGCACGTTCTTGTACGACAGCGGGAGGTCGAGGTTCTCGTAGACCGTCAGGCTGTCGAGCAGGTGGTAGCTCTGGAAGACGAAACCGATGTTCTGTTTGTTGAGCTCGGCGCGCTTCTTATGATTCAACTTGTGCACCTCCCGCCCGAGGAAGTGGAATTCGCCGCTCCACGAACTGTCGAGCATTCCGAGAATGCCGAGCAGGGTCGACTTGCCGGCGCCGGAGGGGCCCATGATGGTGATGAACTCGCCTTCCCTGATGTTGAGATTGATGCGGCGCAGCACGTAGGTGCGTCCGGCCCCGGAATCGAAGTGCTTCTCGAGGTTCTGCATGCGGATCATGGGGGCCTCCTTATTCGTAACGAAGCGCCACGAGGGGATCGACCCTCGCGGCGCGCCGCGCCGGAATGTAGCAGGCGCCGAGCGCCACCAGGCCGAGCAGCAGCACCACGCCGGAGAAGATGAGCGGGTCGGTGGCGCTGACGCCGTACAGCACGCTCGACAGCAGCCGGGTCACGGCGAAGGAGATGCCGAGGCCGCAGACGAGGCCGACGATCACCAGCATCATCCCCTGGCCGAGGATCAGCTTCAGCGCATCGCGACGCTGCGCGCCGAGCGCCATGCGAATGCCGATCTCGTGGGTGCGCTGGCCGGCGGCGTAGCTCAGAACGCCGTACAGGCCGATGGCGGCGAGCACCAGCGCCAGGAAACCGAGCACGCCGAGGAGCGATCCGGCGATGCGCTGCTGGACGCTGGCCGCTTCTATCGACGACTCGAGCGGCATGACGGCGAACACCGGCAGGGTGGGATCGAGGGCGGCGATCTCGTGACGCACGGCGCCGGCGAATGACTCGGGATCACCCGCGGTGCGCACGTGGATCGTCATGTCGGGACGGAAGAACTGCATGACCGGGAAGTAGACGAAGGGCACACCGGCGTCGTCCAGGTTGTGATATTTGCTGTCGCGCGCCACTCCGATGATCGAAAGGGGATCGCCGCCGAATGCGATGCGCTTGCCGATCGGATCCTCGCCGGGCCAGTAACGCTCGGCCAGCGTCTCGTTGACCATCAGCACCCCCGCGGCGCCGGATCGATCCTGCGGCGTGAACTCGCGGCCGTGCGCCAGCGGGATCTCCATGGTGTGGAAATAATCAGGCCCGACCATGTTGTAGAAGGTGAACGGAGTCTCGCCTTCGGCCGGCGCGTATCCTTCCACCGTAAACGATGCCGAGCTGCCTCCTCCCAGCCCGAGCGGCGTGTGCCGGGCGAAACTCACCGCCTGCACCCCCGGCAGCGCGCCGACCCGTTCGCGGATCTGGTCGAACAGCTGGCGTCCCTCTTCCGCTTCGTAGCCGTTGGGGAAGAGATCGATCGAGGCGAGCAGGACGTTCCTGGGATTGAATCCAGGATCCATCGTCTGGGCTCTCTGCAGGCTGCGCAGGAAGAGGCCGGCGGCGATCAGCAGGACCAGCGACAGCGACACCTGCGAAACGACGAGGATGTTGCGCAGCCTCCCCTTGCGGCGCCCGCCCGTCGTGGTGGTCGATTCCTGCTTCAGCGAACGGACCAGATCGGGACGGGACGCCTGCAGGGCCGGAACGAGACCGAACAGGACGCCGGTCAGCAGTGAGACCAGCAGCGTGAACCAGAGAACGCGGCCGTCGACGCCGACGTTGAGGCTGACCGGGAAATGCGTTCGGGGAACGAAGAGTCTGAGGGCATCCGAGGTCCAGAGCGCCATCACGACGGCGAGGCTGCCGCCCATCAGGGCGAGAAGGAGGCTCTCGGTGAGCAGCTGGCGGATCAGGCGCACGCGTCCGGCGCCGAGCGACAGCCGGATGGCGATTTCCCGTTGCCGGCCCGAGGCGCGCACCAGCAGAAGATTGGCGACGTTGGCGCAGGCGATCATCAGGACGATGCCGGCCACCGCCATCAGGATGAAGAGGACCGGGCCGAGGACCCGCGTCGCTCCCTGGGGCGAGCGCCACAACGGATGAAGCGTGACGTCTATCCCGTCGTTGGTGTCGGGATATTCCTGGTTGAGGTGCTGCGCCAGGGTGCGCATCTCCGCCTGCGCCTGCGCCAGGGTGACGTCCGGTTTCAACCGGGCGAGGCCATCGAGCCAGTGCTCGCCCCGTTCCTTCAGGCGGCTTCCCCCCGACTTCATCACCTCGTGCATCATCATCGGCAGCCAGGCGTCGAGAGAGAGAGCGACCTCGGTCCCCTGGAACCCTTCCGGCGCGACGCCGATCACGGTGAAAGGATGTTTATTCAGCTGGACGATGCGGCCGACCGTTTCGGGGTCGCCCCCGAAGCGTCGCTGCCACAAGCCATGGCTCAGCACCACGACGGGATGCGTGCCCGGAGTCGTGTCTTCCTCGGGCAGGAAGGCCCTGCCCGGTCCAGGCCGCACGCCGAGGACATCGAAGTAATTGCCCGAGACGACTTCGGCCCAGATCCGCTCGGCCTGGTCGTCATACCCGAGGCTGAGCGCCTCTATGTCGTGCACGATGATGCCGGAGAACACGGAATTCCGGTCGCGATAGTCGACATAATCCGGATATGAGAGGCTGATATTCGAATCGTTGCGGCCCTGGAACTCCGGTACCACCAGCCGGCCTGCGTCGCTGGTGCCGGGCAGCGGCTCGAGGAGAATCGCGCTGACCCAGCTGAACACGGTCGTGTTGGCGCCGATGCCGAGCGCCAGGGAGAGCACCGCGATCAAGGTGAAGCCGGGATGCTTCATGAGCATGCGGATGGCGTACTTGAGGTCTTGACGGAGGATGCCCATCAGTTCTCCTCCACCGTTTCCTCGACCACCCGGCCGTCGAACAGGTGGATGGTGCGATCGGCGTGGCGCGCGAAGCGCTGGTCGTGCGTCACCATGCAGATGGTCGCACCACCCTGATGCAGATCGCGCAGCAGGTCCATCACCGCCTCGCCGTTGCGCGAATCAAGATTCCCGGTCGGCTCGTCGGCCAGCAGGATCTGCGGCTTACCGACCAGCGCCCGGGCGACCGCGACGCGCTGCTGCTGCCCGCCCGACAGCTGGCTCGGCAGGTGGCGGGCACGGTGCGCCATGCCGACCTTCTCGAGAGCCTCGTTGACCCGGGTATTGCGCTCCGTTGCCCGCATGCCGCGATAAGTGAGCGGCAGCTCGACGTTCTCGAACACGGTGAGATCGCCGATCAGGTTAAAGCTCTGGAAGATGAACCCGATCTCGCGGTTGCGGATGCGGGCCCGGGCGGCGAGGTTCAATCCCTGCACCGAGCTGCCGGCGAGCTGGTAGGATCCCTCGGTGGGCGAGTCGAGCAGACCGAGAATCGACAGCAGCGTCGACTTTCCGCAGCCGGACGGACCGGCGATCGAAACGTACTCGCCATTCTTGATCTCGAGGTGCACGCCGGCGAGGGCGTGCGTTTCCACCTCGTCCGTGAAGAAAATCTTCTTGACCCCTTCCAGCCGGATGAGGTTCTGGTCCGTCGTCATCTCCGTGGTTCCCTCCGTGTCGTGTTGTTGCGGTCAGTTCAGGCGGACCCGATCGAAGGAGTCCCACGACGACATGTCGGACAGGACCACCTCGTCGTTTTCCTCGAGACCGTCAAGGATTTCGATGGTGTTGACCGAGCTGCGGCCGAGCTTCACCTGGATGCGCACCGCGCTGCCGCCCCCTTCCTCCAGCTTGAACAGGCCGACCGTGCTGTGCTCCTGGCCGAACGCCGGCCGCCCGACGTACAGGATCATTTCCAGCCGCTCCAGCTCGATGGTGCCGTCGATGCTCAAATCGGGTCGCGCTCCCTTAGGAAGAGCGCCGATCAGCG
>CBDUYA010000255.1:0-5018 GCA_965371335.1 uncultured bacterium
GCACGCCTGGCCGGCAAGGCCGTACCAGCAGCTGCGGGTGTTCGACGAGGCTCCGGTGCTGTCGATGGGCTACGTCGGCATGGTCGACCAGGTGATGGGCAAGAACGCGGAGTTCCAGCAGCAGGCCGCCGAGGAGCTTTGCCGGCGTCGGCTCGGTCCCTTTGTCGCCGAGGACGGCGACCTCGAGGAGCTGCCGGCCGAGTGCGCGCAGGCGCGACTCGCCGAGGCCCGGGCCGCCCTGCGACCGGCGAAGGCCCGGACTCCCGGCCCCTTCGCCCGCGTCTGGGGTTCGCTGCCGGACGCCGTTCGCGGTCTCGCGGTCGCAGCCGGCGTCGTGCTCATCACCGCCCTCGGCGGACACTGGGAGGCGCACTCCGAGGCCACGGCCTTCGGCGGTCGGCTGCTGATCCACGCCTGGATCCTCTTCTCCGTCGTCGCCACCGTGATCGTCGCCGGACGTATCCGGCTGCTTCGCGACCACGAGAGCTTCGCCTTCGGCGTAGCCTTCGTGCTGCTGGTCGGCTGCACCAACCTGGCGAATCTGCTGCTCGCCGCCGCCGCGGTCCGCCACCGGGAGTTCGCCCTGCGGGCGGCGCTCGGCGCGTCGCGCTGGCGCCTCATCCGCCAGCTTCTCACCGAGAGCGTCGCCCTGTCGCTGGCCGGGGGGGCGCTCGGCGTCCTGCTCGCCATGTGGGGGCTGTCGGCGCTCGTGTCGTTCGATCCGGGCAACGTGCGCCGCCTCGACCAGGTGAGCCTCGACGGCAACGTCCTGCTGTTCACCCTCGGCCTTTCGCTCCTCACCGGTCTGCTGTTCGGCCTGGCACCGGCGCTCGGCGCCTCGCGTCCCGACCTGCATGGAGCGCTGAAGGAAGGAGGGCGCGGCAGCGGCGCGCGCAGCGGACGCCGCGGTCTGGGGCGGGTGCTGGTCGTCGCCGAGATCGCGCTGGTCCTGGTTCTTCTGGCGGGGGCGGGTATCCTGATGCGGAGCTTCGCGCACCTGCGCGCCGTCGACCCCGGCTTCAATCCCGATGGCGTGCTGTCGCTGGAGATGTTCCTGCCGCGGGCGCGTTACGCCGAGGCACCGGCCCGCACCGCCTTTGCCCGCGATCTGCTCGAGCGGGCCGCTTCGATCGCCGGCGTCCGTTCGGCCGCCATCGCCTCGCCCGCGCCGTTCAGCGAGGTCCCGCTCATTCATGATACGAGCTTCCTGGTCGACGGACGCCCCGCGCCTCCGCCCGACGAGGAGCCGGTCGCCTACATACACCGGGTCAGCCCCGGCTACTTCCGCACGCTCGGCATCCCGCTGCAGCGCGGCCGAACGTTCACCGACCAGGATCGTGAAGGCGCGCCGCGTGTCGTGATCATCAACGCGACGCTGGCGCGCCGTTTTTGGCCCGGTGGCGATCCTGTCGGCGAGCGCATCATCACCGACTTCGAAGCCGGCCCGATGGAGATCGTCGGGGTGGCCGGCGACACCAGCTTCAGACAACTCGACGGCGACATCCGCCCAGCCATCTACTACCCCTACGTGCAGTCTCCCGGTTTCGCTCTGACATTGCTGGCGCGCACAAGTGGTCCTCCCCTCAACCTGGCGGGCGCGGTGAAGACGCAACTCTGGTCGATCGACGATGAGCTGCCGGCGCAGTATATGAACTCGATGAGCGGGCTGATCGATCGCACCCTGGCGCTCCCCCGCTTCACCATGATGCTGCTCGGCGCCTTCGCCGTGCTGGCGCTGGTCCTCGCCATGGTCGGCATCTACGGGGTGATCGCCTATTCGGTCAGCCAGAGGACGCAGGAGATCGGCGTGCGCATGGCGCTCGGCGCCCGCCGGCGCGACGTCTTCCGGCTGGTTCTCGGCCAGGGGATGATGCTGACCGGCCTCGGCGTGCTGATCGGCCTCGGCGGCGCCTTGGCGCTGACCCGCTTCCTGAGCAGCCTGGTGTTCGAGGTGAGCGTCACCGATCCGGCGACCTACCTCGCGGTGGCGCTGCTGCTGTCGGCGATCGCGCTGCTCGCCTGCTACCTGCCGGCGCGGCGCGCCATGCGGATCGACCCGCTGGTCGCCCTGAGGTACGAATAGACCGGTCCGCCGGCGGCAGTCATGGGGATGCGTCCTGCGCTGTTCCCACGCGGGTCGATCTGCACTAATCTATTGAGAGAGACATGAAACAGACCGATGGCGCCGCGCCGCGCGTTCTGCTCGCAGACGATCAGACCGACATTCTCGAATCGCTTCGCCTCCTCCTGAAGGGTGAGGGGTTCCGGACCGAGTCGGCCACCTCGCCGGCCGGCATCCTGCGCGCACTCGAGGCGCAGGACTTCGACGTGCTGCTGATGGACCTCAACTACGCCCGCGACACCACCTCAGGCGTGGAGGGGCTCGATCTCCTGGCGCGCATTCAGACCCTCGACGGCCATCTGCCAGTCGTGGTGATGACGGCATGGGGAAGCGTCGAGCTGGCGGTGCAAGCGATGCGCCGCGGGGCGCGTGACTTCATCCAGAAGCCGTGGGAGAACGCGCGGCTGCTGGCGATCCTGCGCACCCAGATCGAGCTGGGCCGGGCCTTGCGCAAAGGCCGCCTGCTGGAGGCGGAGAATCGGGTACTGCGCGGCGAAGGGGGGCCGACGCTGATCGCCGAGTCGGCCGCGATGAAGCCGGTCACCGAGATCATCGCCCGGGTCGGTCCGTCCGATGCCAGCGTCCTGATTACCGGCGAGAACGGCAGCGGCAAGGGGGTGGTGGCGCAGGCGCTGCACGCCGTCTCCGATCGCGCCGCGCGCCCCCTGGTCACGCTCAATACCGGCGGCCTGTCGGAGGGTGTGTTCGAGAGCGAACTGTTCGGGCACGTGAAGGGTGCGTTCACAGACGCCCGCACCGATCGGGTGGGACGCTTCGAGCTGGCCGACGGCGGGACGCTGTTCCTCGACGAGATCGCCAACGTCACGCCGAATCAGCAGGCGCGGCTGCTGCGCGTGCTGGAGATCGGCGAGCTGGAGCGGGTCGGCTCGTCCCGTACGCGGCGCGTCAACGTGCGGGTTCTTGCGGCCACCAACGCCGATCTCAACGCAGAGGTCGCCGCCGGCCGCTTCCGGCAGGATCTCTTCTTCCGGCTCAACACCATCGAGATCCAGGTGCCGCCGCTGCGGCAGCGCCGGCAGGACATTCCCCCGCTGGCGGCCCACTTCCTGCGTCGCCACTGCCGCCACTACGGCAGAAGGTCACCGGCTTTGGCCCGGCGGCGATCGAGGCGTTGCTCGACCACCCGTGGCCCGGCAACGTGCGCGAGCTCGACCACGCGGTCGAGCGCGCCGTCCTGATGGCGGGGGGCGAGGCGGTCACGCCCCTCGATCTGGCACTGCGCACGGGACGCGAGGGGGCGCCGCCGCTCGAGGAGATGAGCCTCGAGGAGGTCGAGCAGTACCTGATCAAGCGGACCCTCGCCAAGTTCGGCGGCAACGTGAGCCAGGCGGCCCAGGCGCTTGGCCTCAGCCGCAGCGCCCTCTCTCGCCGGCTGCAACGGCACGGGATATGACCCCCGCGAAGCGGCGATGGCGGCGGCCGGGACACGAGCGCGCCGTCCTCCTGCAGGCGCTTCTCATCGGCCTGCCGGGCGGTCTCGTCGCGTTGCTCTACCTCTGGATCGGTGACTTCACGCCGAAGGTCCAGTGGACTCTCACCACCTTCATCGTCACCCTGTGGCTCGGGCTGGCGTTCGGCCTGCGGCGCCGCGTCGTGCTGCCGCTGCAGACCTTGTCCAACATGGTGGCCGCGCTGCGCGAGGGGGATTTCTCCATCCGCGCCCGCGGCGCCAGACGCGACGACGCGCTCGGCGATCTGATGCTGGAGATCAACGCCCTGACCGAGACGCTCCGCGATCAGCGCCTCGACGCGCTGGAGGCGACCACGCTGCTCCGCCAGGTGATGGAGGAGATCGACGTGGCGGTGTTCGCCTTCGATGAAGATCAGCAACTGCGCCTGGTGAACCGCGCCGGCGCGCGCCTGCTGGGCCACCCGTCGGAGCGCCTGATCGCCCGGAGCGCCGCGGCGCTCGGCATCGAGGATTGCCTTTCCGGGGAGTCGCCGCGCACCATCGACCATCTGTTTCCTGAGCGCTCCGGACGCTGGGAGGTGCGCCGCAGCGTCTTCCGCCAGGGCGGGCTGCCCTTGCAGCTGCTGGTGGTCTCCGATCTGAGCCGCGCTCTGCGCCAGGAGGAACGGCAGGCCTGGCAGCGGCTGATCCGGGTGATGGGACACGAGCTGAACAACTCGCTCGCTCCGATCCGCTCGATCGCCGGCAGCCTGGGGAGCATGCTGAGGCGGCAGCCGCGCCCCGACGATCTCGACGACGATCTTCGTCGCGGCCTGGACGTGATCGCCTCGCGCTCCGAGGCGCTTAACCGCTTCATGGAGGCGTACGCCCGCCTCGCCCGCCTGCCGCGACCGAGGCTGCAACCCGTCGCGATCGCCGACCTGGTGCGCCGGGTTGCCGGCCTCGAGACCCGACTTCCAATCACCATCGCTCCCGGTCCGAAATTGACCGTGCGGGTGGACGGCGATCAGATCGAGCAGTTGCTGATCAATCTGGTGCGCAACGCCGTCGACGCGGCGCTGGAGACCGGTGGAGCGGTGAACATCGGCTGGGCGCGCAACGCGACGCAGATCGATCTCTGGGTGCAGGACGAGGGACCGGGGCTGCCGAACACCTCGAACCTCTTCGTCCCCTTCTTCACAACCAAGCCGGGCGGGTCGGGTATCGGGCTTGTCCTGAGCCGGCAGATCGCCGAGGCCCACAGCGGTTCTCTGATGGTCGCCAACCGCCGCGGCGCGCCCGGCTGCGAGGCACGCCTGAGGCTTCCGCTGTGACGTCGCCCGGCGGCCCGGCCCGCCGCGCGAGTCGTACGCCGGCATCCGCAAGGAAGCGGTCAATCTGGAAGGCCGCCCGGTGTAGAATCGCCTTCGACAGGGGGTCACGATGACCAAGCTCCATGCCGCAGGTGCGCTCGCCATGATGCTG
>CBDUYA010000256.1:0-4983 GCA_965371335.1 uncultured bacterium
GCGAGCCGCCCCGGATCTCGGCCACCACATTCACCCCTTCGACCGGCTCATCGATCAGCTCCGCTTCGATATCGACCGACAGCACGACCGTCATCTCACGCTCTACGAGGCGGACGATGCGATTGTACGACTCGGGCGCCAGCACCACGGTCGGCGGCGGGATCGGTGCACCCGGCATCAGGGAGGCGTAGGCGTCGGCGAAGATGATTCCCCCGTTGCCGCGACCATCGACGCGCAGCACCGCCGCCACTCCCTGCTCGCTGTGGAAGGCGTTGAGACGATCGTTGATCCTCATCTCGCGTTCCCAGTAGTCGAGCTGGGTAATGGGAGGGATCTCGTCCCAGAAACGCCACTGCTCCTCCCATTCTACGGGAACCCGCATCAGAGGCGTCTCGATCAATCCGGCCGGCTGCGGCTCCGGCGACATGAACAAAGCCTGAAGAGCCTCTGCATCGTGCCGTGCGCCTTCCGGCCTGGTCGGCAGCTCGAACTTGCGGGGATGATGGAGCAGCACGATCTTTCCGTCCAGTTTCCCCTGGTACCGCTCGATGTAAGAATCGACACGCTTCGCCAGCTTCTCCAGATCGAAGGGAGCGGTATCGTCGGCGTCTTCCAGCAGCGGTGCCAGGACGACTTCACCCTCGACGGCGCCTTCCGTACCGGCACTCCACGCCATCGGGGCGGCGGCAATGGTAACCAGGGCCGGCTTCTTCATTTGCACTGCCACGCGCGAGTGCGACCACTGGCGCACGACGCGGCCCCACGGATCCAGTCCCGGCCCGGTGAGCCCCATCTCCTTCAGCCGGCCGGCCGCCCACTCGGCCGCCCGCCGGTATCCGGGCGACCCGGTCAGGCGCGGTCCGTGCACGTCGGTCAGGTAGAAAAGATGCTCCATCACCTCGGAGCGGGCGAACGCCTCGTCCCGAATCCGGTGGATCACCTCGAGATCGACCTCTTCCCCGGCACTGACGGAGGTCAACCCGAGAACGAGCAGCAGGAAAACGGTGCGCACCTTCAATTATGTGACCTCCGCGAGGGAGCCGGATTCGAATCGAGTTGAATCTATTGGGGCGGAAGGATATGCCCGGATGAGATACCCGGTCAAGGCAAGGGCTGTCCGTCCTGCTGGCGGAGGGGTGATGCGGGTGGGACCTTCCCGCGGTGGATGGGCTATCGCCCGCCGGCCGGGGCGAACGTCCGTTGCAGCTCGTCGGACCAGTTAAAGACGATATGAAGGTGCGCACGGTCCGCCGCCGACGCCTCGGCGGTCCTCTGCATCATCAGGAAGCGCTCGCCGTCAGGAGAGACGGTGTAATGATGGTCGCCGGTGCCTCTCAGCACAAGTTCATGACTCCCCTCGATCAGCTCCGCCGGGCGCCCGGGACGAAACGCCCCACCTTCCGTCTCGACGCGGACCGCGGTGATCCCCTGAGTCGCGGTCCGGTAATAGATCGAATGGCCATCGGGAGACCATTGCGGGTACATTCCGATGCCGGTCGAGATCTGCCATCGCCCACGTCCGCCCGCCGCAGGACGGACGTAGACCTGAAATGAACCCGACTCGTTCGTGCCGTAGACGATCCAGCGGCCGTCCGGGGAATAGCGGCCCCCGTAGTCGGTCCGCGGCGTCGCCACAAACAGCTCCGGATCTCCTCCTTCCAGCGGCAGGATCCAGATGTCGGGGTGGGAGCTTTCGAGTTGAAGGTAGCTGAGATACCTGCCGTCCGGAGAGATCGCGATCGGGACCGAGAGCCGGTCGCTCTGCAGAACGAGCTCCGCCTCACCCGAACCGTCGGCCGGCTTGCGGTAAATATTCTCGATCCCCTCCCTCTCCGAAGCGAAGTAGATCGTCTCGCCGTCTGTCGACCAAACCGGTGAATAGTCGTCGCCATCGGCGAAGGTCAGGCGGGTCGGCACGTCCCGTGTCAGATCGTAGATCCAGACATCGTGATATCCCTCGCTCTCGATGTCGATGGCGAGCCGGGTGCCGTCGGGCGAGAAGGCGGGATTGCCGTAGTCCTGCGCCTGATCCCAGAGGGTCGTTCGCTCACCCTCGCCATCGATCCAGACCAGGGTGCTGCCGGTCGCCTGGGCACTGCCGGTGATGTAGAGCAGGATACCGTCGTCGGAGATGCTGAACTGCGCGCCCCCCTGCTCCCGGTTGCTGGCGACCCCCTCGATGACCGGAGCCGCCTCGCCGGTCGCCTGCAGGGTATCCGCATCGAACGGCATCGCAAACAGCGTCCCCTGATTGATGTAAACGATATGCCCGGAGCTGATGTAGCGACCGTAGGTGCCGCCCCGCTGCACCGTCCTGTGCTCGCCGCTCTCGACGTCAAGGATCTCGAGAGTCGCGCTGTCGAAATTACTCGCCGCGGTGAGCGCGGTGAACAGCACAGCCTGCCCTCCCGGCAGCCACTGGGGCCAGCGATGGCTGCTTTCATCCGTTTCCTGATTCAACTCGGTCAGCACGGACGGCTCGCCGCCGGCGGCCGATACGACCGATAGTCCACTGGATGGGCTGACGGCAAAGACGATCCGGCCGTCCGGCCCCCAGTCCGCGCCGCGATTGCGCTCGACCGGGCAGAGTGTGATCGGAGGTCCCCCCCGGATCGAGACCTTTTTCATTTCGGAGGGCGTCACGAAGCCGATCCACTCACCGTCCGGCGAGAAGAACGGATGGTAAGGCCCGTCGGGTGACGTTGCCGCTGCCGAGACGACGACCTTGCCCTTCCACTGATCGATGTAGCGGAGGTGCAGGCTCCTGCTTTCGGTCCCACCGGTGGTGAAGGCGATGCGCGAACCATCCGGTGAGATCACCGCGCTGGAGCCGTAGCCACGGAAGGGGAGTTCCCCCTCCGGCAGCAGGATGTTCGCCCGACGGAGGGGCAGCACCGGCGACGGCCCGGCTCGCAACCACCAGATGGCGATCGGCAAGGAGATGGCGAGCAGTGCCGCAACCGCCCACGGCAGAAGCGACGACTTTGCTGTGCGCGCCGTCTGCGTTCCTGCCCCGGCATCCTGCACCTCCTCTTCGAATGCATCCGGGTCGGCGAGGTACTCTTCGATCACGATGCGCGCCTCGCCGATCGACTGCAGGCGCTTGCGCGCATTCTTCAGCAGGCAGCGCCGCAGCAGTTCGCGCACCCGGCCTGGCAGCGCGTTCGGCAGGCTCTGCCAGTCGGGATCATCCTTGAGCACCGAGGCGAGGGTGTGGGAGACCGTCTCACCGTCGAACAACCGCCTCCCCGAAAGTATTTCCATCAACACCACGCCAAACGACCAGATGTCGGCGCGATGATCGGCCGCCTGGCCGGCCGCCTGCTCGGGGCTCATGTAGGCCGCCGTGCCGATGATCACGCCTGCCTGGGTCGCCGCGGCGGTGAGCGTCGGTGACATTGACACGTCACTCGACCCCCCTTCCGCATCGCCGGTGAAAGCCTTGGCGAGACCGAAGTCGAGCACCTTGACCTTACCGTCCGGCGTCACCTTGATGTTCGCCGGCTTCAGGTCGCGGTGCACGATCCCCCTGGTGTGGGCCGCCTCGAGCGCCTCGGCAATCTGCAGGGCAATCGGCAGCGCCTGCTCGACCGACATCCCCCCATCGGGGATCATCTCGCCAAGCGTCTGTCCTTCAATCAGCTCCAGGACGAGGCACTGCGCTCCGCCCGATTCCTCCACGCCGTAGATCGCGCCGATGTTCGGGTGGTTCAACGCGGCGAGCAGATGCGCTTCGCGCTCGAAGCGCGCCAGGCGGTCGGGATCGCGCGCAAGGTCGTCCGGCAGAACCTTGATCGCCACCTCGCGCTTCAGCTTGCTGTCGGTGGCGCGGTAGACCTCCCCCATGCCGCCGGCCCCAAGCGGGGCGGTGATCGTGTAGGCGCCAATTTTCGATCCGGGCTCCAGAGGCATCCTCGAGGGAGGGTAACAGCAAGGACGCCCCGGCGGAAGCCCCTCGCAAAACGGCATCGCCGGGCGAGAGTGCCCGGCCACCAAACACTCTCCGCACCCCAGGTTTGCCTTACCACACCGGCCTGCGGCATCATGCAGCATCACGGAGGCCGCGCCGAACCGTATCGTCGGCGGCCAGGCCGGGAGGAGATCGAATCATGATGAAATCAACGCTGTTCGGGGTGGCGCTCCTGCTCACCCTGGGATGTTCGTCCGGCGGGGAAGAGCCCCCCGCTCCCGCAGCAGACGGAGGGTCCCCTGCTTCTGCGGAAGGCGGACGGCCCCCCAGGTCCGCTGAACAGGCCGGCAGGCCTCGCGCCGCGGCGTACGGGAGTGAGAGACTGGCGCCCGAGATCGCGGCGCTCGATATCCGCAACGTCCACCAGATGTCGCCCGATCTGCTGACCGGCGGTCAGTTGAGCAAGGAGCAGATGACGCAACTGCATCAGCTCGGCTACCGCACCTTTATCAACCTGCGCCAGGCGGACGAGCCGGGCACCGGGTGGGAAGAAGAGTTCGCCGCAGCCGAGGGGATCGTCTTCCACCGGATCCCGGTCGCCGGCGCCAGGGGCATCACCCGCAGGAACGCCCAGCAGCTCGCCCGTTTCCTCGAAGAAGCGGGAGACCAACCGGTCGCGGTTTACTGCGCCAGCGGCAACCGGGTCGGCGCCCTCCTCGCGATGAAGGCGCACTACCTCGATGGCCTCAACGTCGATGAGGCAGTGGTCTACGGGGTGAAGGCCGGCATGACCCGACTCGAGCCGGTCGTCCGGGGAAGGTTGTCGGCTGAGTAGTCGATCGTTCTGCGAAAGCGCGCCTCTCGTCGTCAGCGGGACGCGGCGCCGTTGCCGCACAGCAGGGAGCGGTAGGTCCGCAGGACGACCGATTCACCCGGCTCGACACCGTCCAGCTCGGCGAACAGTTGCAGGACGATGTCTTCGTATCGCTGATCGGTCCGCCCCGCGCCGGCCAGCAGGTGGGTGATGTACCGGGTCGCCCGGTCGACCAGCTTGCCGTTGGTGGGAGAGACCC
>CBDUYA010000257.1:0-4963 GCA_965371335.1 uncultured bacterium
CTGGCACAGGAGGTCGTGCGCCTGCGCGAACGCCTGCAGGAGAAGTTCAGCTTCGCGCAGATCATCTCCGCGTCGTCCGCGATGCAGCAGGTTCTGCGCCAGATGTCGCTGGTGGCGCCGACCCGCAGCAGCGTGTTGATCGTCGGGGAGAGCGGCACCGGCAAGGAGCTGATCGCCAATGCGCTGCACGAAAATTCGCCCCGCCGCGAGGAGCGCTTCCAACCGATCAACTGTGCCGCCATTCCGCCGGATCTGCTGGAGAGCGAGCTGTTCGGCCACGAGCGCGGCGCGTTCACCGGCGCCGTGCAGCGCAAGGCCGGCACCTTCGAGCTCGCCGACCGGGGCACACTGTTCCTCGACGAGATCGGCGAGCTGTCGAGGGCGCTGCAGGCCAAGCTGCTCCGCGTGCTGGAGGACCGGTCCTTCATGCGGGTCGGCGGGACGGAGACCATCCGGGTCGACGTGCGCATTATTGCGGCAACCAACTCCAATCTCGAGGCGAAAGTCGCCGAAGGCACGTTCCGCGACGACCTCTACTACCGTCTGAAGGTGGTGACCATCCAGATCCCGCCGCTGCGCGAGCGGCCCGAGGATATCCCGCTGCTCGCCAATCGTTTTATTGAGGACTTCAAGACGGAGAATGACCGCCCCGCGCTGGTGTTTGAACCTCAAGTGATCGAGACTCTGCAGAAATGTCGCTGGGCCGGGAATGTCCGTGAACTCCGCAACCTGATCGAAAGCCTGGTCGTCCTCGCCCCGCCGGGCAACGACACGATCGCCCTGTCCAGCTTGCCGGATCTTTACCGGGTGCCGGGCGGCGCGGCTCCCCCGGCGCGCGGGGCTCTCAGCGGCCCGGCCCGCACCATGGACGCGATCGAGAAAGAAGCGATTCTGCGGACGTTGGAGGAGACCGGTGGCAACCGGACCCGCGCGGCGGAGATTCTCGGTATCGGTCTGCGCACCCTGCAACGCAAGCTGCGCGAGTACGGCGAGATCTAGGCAGCCGTCATTTTGGCGCGCCGCGCCAACTGCGCACCCGCCGGCACTCCGGTCACGGCGTGCCAACCCCTGAAACCGGCCCGGCGGCCCGGCATCCGGATGGCACGGACCTTGCTGAGATGGGGGCAGGGGAGGGCTCCTCTCCGGGGGATGGCGGCAGTGACAATCCTGATCATCGACGACGACCCGGCCGTGCTGCGGGCCTACGGCCGCTTGCTGCGGCGCCTCGGTCACAACGTCGTTCTGGAGACCCGGTGTGAAGCTGCCGGGAGGCAGGCCCATGCCCTCGGCCGGGCCGATCTGCTCATCCTCGATCAGCAGATGCCCGGCACCTGCGGCCTCGACTGGCTGCGCCAGGAGCGCGGTGCCGGGATCTGGGAGGGGGAGCGGGGAAGTCCGGCGATCCTCCTGATCACCGGTTCGGAGGGCGAGACGATCCGTCAGAGGGCGGCCGAACTCGGGGTCACGGCGGTGATTCAGAAGCCGGTCGAGCCCCAGGTGTTCATCGGGACGGTCGAGAGGACACTGGTGAAGCGAGGGCATCCGGGCCCTCCGCGCGGCCCGTCCTTGACGGCGGGATCGGGCCGGTCTTATACTAGAAGTCAGGGAAAACCGATCGCTCGGGCGGGTTCGAGGAGCAGGAATCAATGAACAAGCATGGTCATCTCGTCACGCTGGCATTATTCGCCGCCGCCTCGGTCATCTTCGGAATGGTGCTCGCCGGTGGACTCAATCTGACCCTCCCCGGCCACGCGGCCGAGCTGGAGCGTCCGGCAGACCGCCCGTTCCATGCCGCGGCCGAAGCTCAAAACGCTGCCTCCCGGGTGTCCGCGGGGACCATTCCGGCCAGCTTCGCAGACGTCGCCGAGATGGTCAATCCGGCCGTCGTGAGCATCACGGCGACCGAGAGGGTACAGCCGCGCGACCGCGGCGGGGCGCCGTTTCATGGTGATCCGTTCGAGTTCTTCTTCGGCCCGCAGCAGCGCCGGCGCGGCCCGGGGAACCGTGGCGAGGAGCCGTACCTGGAACAGAGCGGCGGGTCGGGTTTCCTGATCAGCGACGACGGATTCATCGTCACCAACTACCACGTCGTGGAAGGCGCCAACCGCATCCAGGTCAACCTGACCGGCGACCAGCGGAACTACGAGGCGCAGGTCGTGGGGAGCGACCCCAGCACCGACCTCGCGCTGCTCAAGATCGATGTCGGCAAGCGGCTCCCCTACCTGGAGTTCGGAGATTCCGATGCGCTGCGCATCGGCGACTGGGTCCTGGCGGTCGGTAATCCGCTGAGCTACGAGCACACCGTCACGGTCGGCGTGGTCAGCGCCAAAGGTCGCCAGCTCCGCAACCTGTCTCCCGATCCGTCCCTCGATAATTTCATTCAGACCGACGCCGCGATCAACTTCGGGAACTCGGGCGGGCCGCTGGTCAACATGGCCGGCGAGGTGATCGGAGTGAACACGGCGATCAGCAGCGTCGGCCAGGGAATCGGCTTTGCCGTCCCGGTGAACATGGCCAAGGAGGTCATGGGCCAGCTCCGTTCCAAGGGGCGCGTGTCGCGCGGTTACCTCGGCATCACCCTCAGTCCCATCACCCCCGACATGCAGGAGTTCCTCGGGCTGGCCGATGATCGCGGCTCGCTGGTGCAGTCGGTGGCCCCCGGCCTGCCGGCCGAGGAGGCGGGCGTGAAGCGCGGCGATGTCATCGTCGCCGTGAACGGTGAGCCGGTGGCGAGCAACGACGAGATCGTGCGGCGCATTTCCTCGATGGAGCCCGGGGCCACGGTCGAGCTGACCGTGATCAGGGAGGGGGAGAGGGTGAAGCTGAGCGCCGATCTGGCCGATCGGACCGCCCACGTCGGTCCGGGCGTCCATTCCGACGCAGGGGGCGATGAGCCGGAACTGACCAGCGAGCGCATGCTGGGGCTGCGGGTCGAAGACCTCACCCAGCGGATCCTGCAGGAGGTCGACCTTCCGAGCAGCACCGCGGGTGTCGTTGTGACCCGCGTGTCGCGCGTCTCCGAGGCCTTTCAGAAGGGGCTTGGGGAAGGCGACGTCATCACCGAAGTGAATCGCGAGCCGGTCGAGAACCTGTCGGACTATCGCCGCGCCATGCGCCGGGTCGAGCAAGGCGGGCTCGTTGTGCTCTACGTGATCAATCCTCCCAGCCGCACCGGCGGTGACCCGATCTCCCGATACGTGACGCTGAGGATGCAGGACCAGGAATAAATCGATGCGGCGGGCGCCGCCTCGCACCGGCCCCCGTTTTCCCGACAGCGAACCGAGCGATGCGGGGCCCGAAGTCCGGGCCCCGCTTTTTTGCTATGATCGTGCCGCTCGGTTGGACGGTTGCTCAACCATGAAGGGCAGAATCCTGGTCATCGACGATGAGGAGGCCATCCGCAAGTCGCTGCGGATGGTGCTCGAATACGAGGGATACGACTGCGTCGAGGCCGGCTCGGGTCCGGAGGGGCTCGAGGCGTTGCGGCGCGAGTCGCCCGATGCCGTTCTCCTCGACATCAAGATGCAGGGCATGGACGGCATCGAGGTGCTGCAGGCGGCGCGCAGCAGCGATACGCACACGCCGATCCTGATGATCTCCGGCCACGGCGATATCCGCACGGCGGTGGAGGCGATCCACAAGGGGGCCTACGACTTCCTCGAAAAGCCGCTGGAGTCGGAGAGGGTCCTGACCGCGTTGCGCAACGCCACCGAGCGCAAGCGTCTGCGCGAAGAGAACCTGCGCCTCAGACATCAGGTGCAGGATCGTCTCGAGATGATCGGCAACGCGGCTGCGATGAACCCGGTGCGCGAGGCCATCGCGCGCGCTGCGCCGGCCCAGGCCACCGTGCTGATCAGCGGCGAGAGCGGCACCGGCAAGGAGCTGATCGCCTGGGAGATTCACTCGCACAGCCCGCGCGCCGGGAAGCCGTTCATCAAGGTCAATTGCGCCGCCATTCCCGAGGAGCTGATTGAATCGGAGCTGTTCGGGCACGAGAAGGGCGCCTTCACGGGCGCCTCCTCCCGGCAGATCGGGAAGTTCGTCCAGGCGGACGGCGGCACTATCTTGCTGGACGAAATCGGCGACATGAGCGCGCGGACGCAGGCCAAGGTGCTGCGGGTCCTGGAGGGAGGGGAAATCGAGCCGGTCGGTCTGACGCGGACCAGCCGGGTCGATGTTCGGGTGATCGCGGCCACCAATAAGGACCTCGCCCGCGAGATCGCGGCGGGGAGGTTTCGGGAGGATCTCTTCTTTCGGCTCAACGTCGTACCGATCATCGCCCCCCCGCTGCGCGACCGCCGTGAGGATATCCCGGCGCTGGTGGAGCACTTCGTCGCCGCATTCAGCCGCGACAATAACTACCGGCGGCGGCGCTTCACGCCGCCGGCCATGAGCCGCCTGCAGGGAGGTGTGTGGCGGGGGAACGTCCGGGAGCTGCGCAACGCGGTCGAGCGCCTGCTAATCATGGCCCCCGGAGAGAGCATCGAGGAGAGCGACGTCCTGGCCTATGGTCAGGCGCAGGGGGCCCTGGCCGACGCCGCTCCGGGCGCGCCGGCGCCGGGCGCTCCGGCCGGGCAGACGGCGCCGTTCCGTCCGGCAGGGGGCCCCGATCCGGCCGCTTTCAGCACCCTCCATGCGTACCGCGAGGAGGCTGAGAAGCTGTTCATTCTGAGGAAGCTCAAGGAATTCCGCTGGAACATCTCGCGTATGGCGAAGGCGATCGAGACGCCGCGGAGCAACCTTTATAAGAAGCTCGAGCTGTACGGGATCTCCCGGGACCAGGTCCAGGAATGAGTGAGCGGCGCGGCGTCGTCATCGTGGACGGCGTACGAACGCCGTTCTGCCGGTCCTGGGGGGTCCTGGCGGACGTCCCCGCCGACGCGCCCCAGCCCGATCCCGACGTCACAAGCATCGAGCAGTACAAGGCCGACAGGGTTGGCAAGTGGGGCGACGTCTTCTTCTA
>CBDUYA010000258.1:0-4945 GCA_965371335.1 uncultured bacterium
CCATGACGGCGCCGAGGAAGGCGCGACTTCGTCCCTGGAGGCCGACCTCGCGACGCGCGACGACACAGCCCTCCTCGATCGGATAGCCCCGCTCCTCGAGAAAGGCGCTGGCGGCGGTATTGTCGCGGACGTCGAACTCGACCTGCACCGAGGCCCGCTCGGCGCCACTGCGGATCAGATCGGCGCCGGCGCGCCCCCCCAGAGCGAACGCCAGCGCATCGACGAGGATCGATTTGCCGGTTCCGGTCTCGCCGGTCAGCAGATTGAGACCGCGATCCAGCTCGAGAGTGACCTCGCGGATGAGGGCGAGATTGGCAACGCGCAGGCAGCGGATCATGCAGACATATCAGGACGTTAGACCGATCGACGGCGGATGCTAACAGAGGTGGTTTTCCTTGTCAAGCAGACGACCCTATGCTAAGTTACGTCGCGTGAATTGGTTGCGCGATGGTCTGGCGACGAGGGGACGAGCGGCATGACAGACGAAGTCGTAACGGAAATAGCGACCACCTCCGGGGCATTCTCCACCGACGTCTTCAGCTTGATCGCCGAGTCTGGGTTCGTCGTGAAGGGCGTGCTCTTCCTGCTGCTCGCCTTCTCGGTCCTGTCGTGGGCCGTGATCATCGAGCGCTACCGCGCACTCCGGCGGGCCGAGAAGGACTCCGACGCCTTCATGCAGGATCTCGAGCGCGAGCGGCGTCTTACCGAGCTGCGCGACCGGGCCATCCGCTACGGCGCCAGCCCCCTCGTGCCGATCTTCGTGGCCGGCTTCCGCGAGCTCACCGCCGCCATCAGCGACGGTCTCGGTGTGAGGCGCGGCAACCCGGTTGGCGTGCCGGAAGATCGTGACCGGATCCTCGGCCGCGTCAGGCGCCGCCTGGAGGAGGCCGGTGGAGCGGAGGCCGACCGCCTCGATCGCAACCTCGGTATCCTGGCGACCACCGGAAGCGTCACCCCGTTCATCGGCCTGTTCGGGACGGTGTGGGGCATCATGAACTCGTTCCATGGGATCGGGATCACCGGCTCGGCCAGCCTCGCGGCGGTCGCACCCGGCATCTCGGAAGCCCTGGTGGCGACCGCGGCCGGTCTGGCCGCCGCGATCCCCGCCGTGATCGGCTACAACCTTCTGCTCGGCCGGGCACGGCGGCTGGGAAGCCGCATCGATCGCTTCGTGACGGCCTTCGCCTCGATGGCCGAGACGCAGCTCGACAGCGTGCAGGCGCCGACCACGCCGATCGAGGCGGGCAAGCTGCGGCTTTGATCAACCGACCGGCCGCGCGGGACGAATCATGGCGATGACCACTCCCTCCACACACGGGCGGGACCGCTTCGGGCCGGCCCTCTCCGAGATCAACGTGACGCCGCTGGTCGACGTCATTCTGGTGCTCCTCATCATCTTTATGGTCACCGCGCCGATGATGACCCGGGGCATCGACGTCCGCCTGCCAAAGACCGAGTCGGGCAGCGACGCCAGGGAAGAGCGCCTGGTCGTGTCGATCGAGCAGGACAACACCGTCTACCTGAACGATCGGCCGGTGAACCTCGCCCTGCTGACCGACAAGCTGAAGGCCGCCATGGCGACGAGCGGCATCGAGTTCGTCTTTCTTCGCGCCGACCGGGAGGTCGCCTACGGCCGCGTCATGGCGGTCATGGACCAGCTCAAGAAGGCGGGCGCCGATCGGGTGGGGATGGTGACGACGCCGGCGCCGAAGAAGCGCCGGGGGCGCTAGTGTCCCGAGTTAGAGCCCGTCCCGGTCTTACGTGAGGCCGCAATGAGCAACACCGCCGCGAGATTCCGCCAGGGGAAGCGCCCGGAACGGAACGGGCTGCATGGCACGACCGTCATCTTCTCTCTGGTGTTGCACCTGGTCGGCTTCGGCGCCGCGATCGGTCTGCCCCGCCTGATGCCGCGGCGGCCGCCAGGAAACCCCGTCTACGTGGTCCAACTGGTGTCGCTGCCGCCCGGCGCCCCGTCCCGCGCCCGGCCGGCGCCGAAGAAAGCGCCGGCGCCCCGCCAGGCGGCACCCAAACCGAACACGACCGCCCCGAAGCCGAAGCCAAAAGTGCAGAAGCCAATCAAGATCCCGGAACGGACGACCCCGAAGAAAACCGTCGCGAAGAAGCCGGAGGTGAAGACGCCGCAGCCGAAGCCGGTCGCGCCGGAGCCCGAACCGGCTCCACCCGAAGCGGCTCCACCCGAGCCGGCGGCTGCCGAGGAGGCGCGCGGGACCGCGACCGATGCCTCGCCCGCCACGGGCGCGGCTGCAGCGACCGGCGGGGTCGGAGTCAGCGTCGGCGGCAGCGGGGCCGCCGGCAGCGGGGCCAGCGATGAATACTCCTTCTACCTGTCGCTTCTCGACCGCAACATCCGCCGCGCCTGGAGCCAGCCGATCTACACCCGTCTCGGTCTCGAGACGGCGACCGTCAGCCTGAAGCTGAGCCGCTCCGGACGCATCTTGAATCTCGAACTGCTTACTCCGAGCGGCTACGACCCGCACGATCGCTCCGTCATCCGCGCCGTGCGGGATGCGGCGCCATTTCCACCGTTTCCCCATTTCCTCGGCCTCGACACCCTGACCGTCCAGATCGTTTTCGAGCTGGACCCCGGAACCCTCGGCGCCGGATCCTCTGGAGAGTGATTTCGTGCAAATGCGTGGTCTTTGCTATCTGATCGCCCCGGTCCTGATGATTCCGATGCTGGCGGGAGCGCGGGCGATGCAGGAGGGTTCCCCGGCCGACACGCCCGTCATCCGCATCACCGGAGAGGGGCGATCCAAGATCCCGATCGCCATCCCGCCGGTCGACACCGCCGCGAGCAACGGCGCGCTTGGCAAGGCGGCCGACGTCATCCGCCGGGTGGTGCGGGACGACCTCGAATTCTCCGGCTATTTCTTCATCGTTCCCGAGGAATACCATGATCTGATCAGCCCGTGGAGCGACCGGCGCGGCAATTACAAGGAATGGCTCGGCATCGGTGCGGAATCGCTGCTGGTGACCAAGGCTCGTGTTGACGGGCCCGGTGATCTGGTCTTCGAGGGGCGCGTGTTCGACACCACGGAGCGCCGCATGGTGCTCGGCAAGCGCTACCGGGGCACGCATGAAGCGCAGCGGAAGATCGCCCACCGCATGAGCAACGAGATCATCCAGCAATACACCGGTCGTCAGGGCGTTTCGCTGACCCGCATCGCCTTCGTCTCGGAGCTGAGCCGCGGCAAGGCCAAGGAGATTCACGTCATGGATTATGACGGCGCGCGGGTCAAACGCATCACGGCAAACGGCAGCATCAATATCTCGCCCGCGTGGTCGCCGGACGGCAAGCAGGTCGCGTTCGTGTCGTATCGCTCCGGCACGCCGATGCTGATGATACTGAGTGACACTGGAGTGGAAAAACGCGCCTTTCCTCAGAAGGGGGAGCTGAACAGCGCCCCCTCATGGTCACCGGACGGCCGGCTGCTGGCGTTCTCCAGCAGCCGTGATGGCAACGCCGAGATCTACGTGATGAGGGTGTCCAATCAGAAAATGACCCGGCTGACACGGCACCCCGGCATCGATACCTCCCCGGCCTGGTCACCGAACGGGCGCGAGATCGCCTTCACCTCCGACCGGAGCGGCCGCCCGCAGATCTACGTCATGGATGCCGAGGGGGCCAACGTGCGCCGCATCACCTACGACGTGTCGTATTGCGATTCCCCCACCTGGTCCCAGCACGGCCAGATCGCCTTCACGGCCCGGGTGCCGGGCGGGTTCGACATCTTCGTCAAGGATCTCACCTCGGGCGTCCAGAACCAGCTCACCCGCGGCAGCGGGATCAACGAAACCCCGCGCTGGTCGCCGGACGGGCGCCACCTGGTGTTTGCGTCAAACCGCACCGGCAGCTTCGATATCTACACGATGGACGCGGACGGAGGCCGCGTCCAGCGCCTGACCCATGGCGGCAACAATTATTTGCCCGCATGGTCGCGCTGAGACGGGATGGGCTGCGTGCTATAATCACGCCGCCCGCCAGGGGCTCGGCATGGCGGGGCCGGAATGCCTTGTCGGAAAGCAACCCCGGGTTCCACCGGAGATGAATCTTCTTCGAGCTGGTCATCGATCTTGGCATCGAACTATTCCCCAACCCAGGACGGGAGGTGACACGATGTATCGTGGTTTTTCGCGCGCAATACTGCTGCCGGTTTTCGTACTGGTCGCGTTCGGCTTCATGGTCGGCTGCAAGTCGGCCCCGCCGGCCGATTCGCTGACCACGGCTCCACCCGTGTTCGAGGCCGAGCCGGCCGAGCGGGTCGATGAGAATGCCGGCTTCGCGGACGCCGAGCCAGTGGGAGAGGCGATCGGCGAACGGAATCTGACCGACGCCGCAACGCTCAACGCCCAGGGGGTCCTGCAGCGCGTTCATTACGCCTTCGACAAATACGATCTGCAGGCCGAGGCGATCCGCACGCTGGGAAAGAATGCGTCGCTGATCAAGGAGCACAACCAGTTCGACGTGCGGGTCGAAGGCCACTGCGACGAGCGGGGGACGGTGGAATACAACCTCTCACTGGGGGAGAAGAGAGCCCGCGCGGCCCGCGATTATCTGGTGTCGCTCGGCGTCGAGTCGCGCCGGCTGCGCGTCGTCAGCTACGGCAAGGAGCGGGCGGCCGATCCGCGCCATAACGAAACGGCCTGGGCGATGAACCGCCGCGCCGAATTCGTGTTCCTGGCAGAGTGATCCCGATCGACCCGATCCGGTGCCCTCGCGGCCGCCGCGGCGCCGCCGCGGCGGCGCTGGTTCTGCTGCTGCCGGCCATGGCGGTGGGATGCGTCACGCCCGGCGTGCAGGGGATCCAGAGCGATCTCGACAGCATCCAGGAGCAGCTCTTCCGCGTGCAGAAGGAAAACGCGGAGATGACCGAGAAGCTGGCCGCCCTGCGCGAGACGGCGGTCGACACGGCCGCGCTGCCCG
>CBDUYA010000259.1:0-4917 GCA_965371335.1 uncultured bacterium
GATCCGCCGGTCCTCGACCCTGATGACATGCCAGCCGAACTCGGTCTGCACCGGGTCCTCCGTCATCATTCCGGGCTCGAGAGAGAAGGCCGCCGCGGAGAACTCCGGGACGACCGTTTCGCGGGTGAAATAGCCGATATCCCCGCCACTCGGCCCCGACGGGCCGATCGACGCCTCCGCCGCCACCTCGGCGAAATCGGCGCCGCCCTTGAGGCGCGCGATGATCTCCCTCGCGGTCGCCTCGTCCTCGACCAGGATATGGCTCGCCCGCACTTCCTCGTCCTGTGGCGCGTCCCGGACGAAGGCCTCGTAGCGCTCATTCAGCGCCGCATCGGTGACGCCCTCGCCGATCACGCGTTCGATATAGACATCGCGGATAATGTCACCCTCCGCCCGTGCGAGGCGGCGCTTGACCTCCGCGTCGTCCGCAAGGCTCTCCTTGCGCCCCTCGGCGCTGATCAGGGAAAAGTCGATCATCCGCTCGATAAGCGCCGGATAGAGCGCCTCGAGCGGGAGAGCGCGGTACTGGTCGGGCAGCGTATCCTGGAAGGCGGCGACATCGGAAAGCATGATCTCGGCGCCGTTGATCCGCGCGACCACGGGATCCCCCTGGGGATCCTCCTGGGCCGCCGCGGGCGACCTGAGCAACCATGTGGCGGCCGCGAGCGAGAGCAGCAGCACCGGAACGATCCTGGGGGGTGCGGACATTCCTGAAATCTCCATGCTTGCAGGGGCTGACGTGCGCCGCGCGGTGGGATTCACGGGGGCTCTCCGAATGGGGTCGCCGGCGGAGCCCGACCTGTCACCGATACGGGACCCCGGGACCACCCGGATTGCCGCGAATCCGGCCCGGACCAATGATGAGCAGGCAGGCGGAACCTAGTCGCTCGCCCGGGGGCTGACAACCGCAATTGGCGGATTACGGGGGTGAGGATAAGGGGAGTGAGGATAAGGACCCGGACGCCGGCCTACCTGTCGCCCTCGGCCGTGTCCGGATCGTCCGATGTGCTGCCGGACCAGGTCGTGTCCGACGCGGCGCTGCTCCGCCCACCGACGTCGTTACGATCGGCGGGCGCAATGTCGGGCGTGGTATCGAGCTGCTCGCCGATCGAGTGGGGATCGGCGAGCGCCAATACGCAGGGATTTTCGTCTTCGCTGCCAAGGCTCAGGAAGGGCACGATAACCCCGACGCCGCCGGTCGCGATGGCGCTGATGACGGCCGTGGCCGCGGTGCCCGCGATGGAGAACTTGTCGGTTGACGTGCTGGGCTCGCGAATCGTTCCTTCGACGTTCAGCGGCATCGCCAGACTGAGAAGGCTCGCGTCCTTGGGCCGGGGCCTGAGAGAGAGGGCGAGCGTTTCGTCCTTGAGGTTGACCGTGCCCCTGCCGGCGACGGTCATTCGCTGGGTATCGAACAGGAAGCCGCTCGATGTCGCTATCCCGTCCGCGATATCGAACATGCCGACGAAGCAGTTGACCGCGGTCGAGGTTTCGTCGGACGCTGAGACGCTGATCGCGCGCAGGAGATCGGCGGCGAGGAAGTCGACATAGGCCGAGTTGATGCGCCCCTCGCCCATGATGAAGCTCGCCTGCCCCGAGAGGTTTGCCATGATCGTCCTGAAATCGGTGCCGGCGCCTGTCACGTCGAGCGCCATGTCGGCGGGGCCTTCGACCAGGTCGGTGATCTCGTATTCGGCGAGATACTGCCCGAAATTCATCGCGCTCAGCTCCATGGCGGCGGTCACCTGCGGGCCTTCCTGCCCGGGGGTCACGATGATCTCACCGGTGAGGCTCCCGTCGAAGAAGCGGCCTTGGAACAGGCGGGCGATCATCGTGCCGCGATCCATCGAGTAATCGAGCGTCACCTCCTGAAGCCTGTGCCGGTGGAACTTCACGCGCTCCACCTGCAGGCCGATCACGAGGTCGATCGCATCGAGCTGATCGAGATAGAGATAGGCGTCGCTGAAAAGCCGGTCGCCGGGTCCATAGGGCTCGGGCGCCTCGATGCCCGCCAGATAGGCCGCGTCGAGAAAATCGGACGTCGCCTCGATGACGAGGAGGAGCCGGCCATCCTCGCGCTCGACCGTGAACTTGCCGGTCGCATCGCTGTCGCGGACGGTCACGCGGACATCCTCGACCGTATGGACGCCATCGACGTCGCGCAGCGTGCCGCGCGCCTCGACGGGGCCGGCCGGTGCCAGCGGCAGGTCGAAGATCTCGCCGATCCTCTTGAGGGTACGGGCCTTGACGACGATATCGAGCTCGAGCCCGGTGCCTTCGAGCAGGTTGGCGATCGATCCGCTGACCGCCGCGAACTCCTCGTCCTCGCGGCCGAGTTCGGCGGTCATGTCGGTGATGCTGAACTGCCCGACGGCGCTGTCGACCAGGCGGAAGCTCGCGGAATAGGGGCCGATCTCGGGGTAGCTCCAGCCGATGCGGTCCGACAGCGCGAGGAAGCTGTCGCCCTCCGCGGTCACGAGAATGTCGATCTCCCGTCCCGCCAGGGGCTTGCCGATCCAGCCGTCGAGGCCGATGCGGATGTCGGCGATCTCGCCGGTCAGGTTGATCGGAAAGAGCGCATCGGCCGAAAGCCCGGCAATCGACCCGATCTCGCCTTCGAGCGAGAAAGCGGTGTCGTTGTATCGGCCGCTCGCCTCGATCTCCAGGGGCGCCCGGAACCCGCGCGCTTCGGCGAGCAGCCTGTCCACGCTTATCACGGTCGTCGTGCCGGCCTCACCGTCGCGGACCGTGACGCGCCCCTGTTCGAGGACGATCTCCTTGATCGCGGGGATAAACCCGCCGGACGCCTCGCTCGTGTCGTCGCCGTAGCCGGGCGCCGTGGTCATCTCCCAATTGCCCACCCCGTCGGCGTTGGTCTCGATCAGCACCTCGGGATCTATGAGGGTGACGCGCTTGATGTCGAGGCGCCCGAACAGCAGGGGGATCAGACGCACCTGGGCCTCGATTTTCGAGGCGGTGACCATCCACGGGCTCGACCCCCACTCGGCGTTCGCGAAGGAGATGTCGTTGATCGTGATCGTCGGCTCGAGGGAAAGCCTGAGCTCGGCGGTGCCGCCGAGCACGAGCTCGCGGCCGGTCGCCGCCCGCACTTCCTCGGTAACCAGAGCGCGCTGCTCGCTGATGTCGACCAGATCGATGAGACGCCAGAACCCGACGACGGTGAAGAGCCACGCGGCGGTCAGCACCAGATCGATGGCGATGACCCGCTTCCAGCGCACCTGTTTCCAGCGCCCCGCCATCGGCTCAGTGCCTTGCGAGAGATGTGCGCCGATGCGCCATCATTTAGCTACCGTTGATTGAATCCAGTCCCCTGCGTCCCAACATCAATCGGTAGCGGAAATACTTTAAGGTTGCATGAACAGGCCCGGGACAGGCCCGGGACAGGTCCGGAGAGGTTAGGAGGCATTTAGCTAAAATGCGGTAGAATCGCCCCGGAGCCGCCTGCGTTTGTTCCCCCGTTGGTTGAGGAAATCCCGCCTCACCCCTGCCTCACCCCTTAGCGGCGCCGATCACGCGCACGCGCACGCGCGCCGTCCCCTGGCCCCGGAAGCCGAGCAGGCCCGCCACGCGGTGCGACACGTCGATGACGCGGCCGTGAACGAAGGGGCCGCGATCGTTGATAACGAGATTGACCGCCCGGCCGTTTGCCAGGTTGGTGACTTCGACCAGAGTTCCGAAGGGCAGAGTGCGGTGCGCGGCGGAGAGTGCGTTCATATCGAAGAGCGCGCCGCTCGCCGTCCGGCGTCCGTGGAAGCGCCTGCCGTACCACGAGGCGACTCCGACCACGTCGTAGTTTGGATCGTATATCGGCGTGTACCAGACGCCTCTGACCTGATAGGGCCTGCCGGCCTGGACCGGTCCCGGTTGTCCCGATGGCGCCGGCTGCGCCGTGTGGGAGTGGGTCTGATGGGGCTGATACGGAGACCCGGCGCAGGCCGCCACCGCCATCACCCCGATCAGCGAAAGGAGAGGGGCAAGCCGCCGGCCCCGGCCGGCCCCGGTCAACCCGAAACGCCGCATGACCTTTTCCCCGTCTGCGCTTACGCCGCCGGCCGGGGCGAGATGAAGCCCTGCACCGGATAGACGGTGCGGCCCCAGACGCCGCCAGGGGTGTACCAGACGCGCACCGCGGACCAGTCGTTGCCCGCGGAAACGTCCTTGACCGGGGTACCCTTGTGGATCTGACCCCGGTTCAGCCAATTGGCGTGGTCGACGACGATGACCCGATCATTGACGATCTGGGTGACCACGGCGAGATGGCCCAGGCGCAGACGGTTGGTCTTGCTGAGCACGAGAACCGAGCCGACGGCGGGCGTCCCGTGGCGCTGGTAGCGTGACGCCGCCGAGCCCCACCAGGTCCAGGCGTCGCCGCGGAGCTGGATGCCCGTCGCCGCGCGCGTGAACGGCACGCATTGCAGAGGGCGCGCCGGAGAGACGATCCGCGCCGCGCCGGCGATCTGTCCGCCCGGCTGGGATCCCGCCGTGGTGCTCACCGGCGGCGGCAATGGCGGCGCCGAATAGCAGGCCGCGAGCGAGAGCAGCAGCGCCAGGCAAATTGTCAGTCGGGACATGATCGG
Organism: uncultured bacterium; assembly: GCA_965371335.1. Classification (GTDB taxonomy): domain Bacteria; phylum Acidobacteriota; class Polarisedimenticolia; order Gp22-AA2; family Gp22-AA2; genus CBDUYA01. The sequence continues at coordinate 4,599 of CBDUYA010000259.1, forward strand.
CATCCTCCTGCGTGCCGGTTTTTCCGGTCTCGCCGTGGAGTCTTCCGTGTCTTCGTTAACGGGCAGTAAAGCACCGGGCGTATTCCCGATATCGGCTGAGCAAGCACCATATATTGGATAGCCTTTCTCGTACCACCCCATATATGGAAACTCGGGCTTGCACCACGGGCTGTTGCGGGCTATGCATTGTGCCCGATGGAAGCGGCGCGCGTGTCGCCGCGCCGGGCGTGACGGAGCAATGGACGCATGCTCTTCCGGTCACCGCGATACCGCGATCTGCAGTTCTACATCGCCCGCTTCGAGGACGCGATGTGGCAGT
>CBDUYA010000260.1:0-4876 GCA_965371335.1 uncultured bacterium
GCTGTCGGTCGATATCGAAGCGGAGCTGATCGATGAGCCGGTCGAAGGGGTGAAGGTGGTGGCCGAGATCCGGGGCGGCTCGCGGCCAGGCGAGGTGGTGATGCTCGGCGGTCACCTCGATTCGTGGCATTCGGGAACCGGAGCGGCCGACAATGCAGCCGGCTGCGTCGTCGCCATGGAAGCGGTGCGGATTCTCGAGGCGCTCGATCTCGACATGGCGCGAACGGTGCGGATTGCGCTTTGGGACGGTGAAGAGCAGGGCTTCTACGGCTCAATGGCGTACGTGCGGGAGCATTTCGCCGATCCGGCCACGATGCGGCTCAGGCCCGAACACGACAAGCTCTCCGTCTACTTCAATCTCGACAACGGCGGCGGAAAAATCCGCGGGGTCTACCTGCAGGGGAACGACATGGCAAGGCCGATTTTCGCAGCATGGTTCGCGCCGTTTCGCGACCTTGGCGTCGATACGGTCACCATCCGCAAGACCAGCCTGACCGATCACCATGTCTTCGATGCGATCGGTCTTCCCGGCTTTCAGTTCATCCAGGATCCGCTCGACTATTTCACCCGGACGCACCACTCCGACGTCGACGTCTACGATCACATCGAGCCGGGCGATCTCATGCAGGCCGCCGCCGTGATGGCATCGGTGGTCTACCATGCCGCCACGCGCGAGGATCTGATGCCCCGAAAACCGCTTCCGCCCCCGCCACTCTCGGAGACACCGACCCGGTAAAGACGGGGTTGGACCGGTTCGCCAGTACTTCGTGTATCCTATTGGAGTCCCCGAGGCATCCGTTTCACCCCTGATGATCCCGACGGAGAGCACGATGAAGCGTGGCGGCATCGCAATACTCGATTTCGGCGGCCAGTACGTCCATCTGATCGCGACCAAGGTGCGGTCGCTCGGCGTGTGCGCCGAAATCCGTGAGCCGGACGATCCGGTCGAGTCATTCCAGGACTACGCGGGCGTCATCATTTCGGGGAGCCCGTCACTGAGCGCGCAGGACGAAGACTCCAATTGGAGTCGCGGCATTCTCGATCTGGGGATCCCGGTGCTCGGGTTCTGCTTCGGCCATCAGGAGATCGCCAAGTACGCCGGTGGGGCGATCAAGCACGCCCGGCGAGAGTACGGCGCCGCGACCCTGCAACTCGTCGGTAAGTCGCCGCTGTTCGAGGGGCTCCAGCCGGAGGAACTGGTCTGGATGAGCCACGGCGATACGGTCGATCGAATCGATGGCGGGTTCGTCGAAATCGGTTACTCGACCGGCGGCGCCGATCGCTCTCTCGACCATCGTAACGCCGCCATTGCCAATGAGGCGCGCCGCCAGTACGGATTGCAGTTCCACCCCGAGGTGGACGACACGCCATGCGGACTCCGCATCATCGAGAACTTCGTCATCGGCATCTGCGGCGCCCGGCGCGACTGGTCGGTCGGGGATCAGGTGAAGGAGCGGGCCGCCGCGCTGCGCGACGAGGTCGGCGACAGGGATGTCCTGCTGCTCGCCTCGGGCGGAGTCGATTCGACCGTGGCGGCGAAGCTGTTCGAACGCGCCCTCGGCGCCTCCCGCCTCAGGCTGCTGCACGTCGACAACGGCCTGATGCGCAAGGGCGAGAGCGCCGGTGTGGTCGAGCGGCTGACCGCCATCGGGCTTGGCCCCTGCCTTCATCACGTCGACGCGTCGGCGGATTTCCTCAGCGCGCTGGAAGGCTTGACCGATCCCGAAGACAAGCGGCGGGTGATCGGCGAGACGTTCGTCGCCGTCTTCGAGCGCGAGGCGAAGCAGCTTGGCCTCGGCGAGGTCCTCCTGGGACAGGGGACGATCTACCCCGATACCATCGAGACCGGCGGCACCAGACGGGCCCACGTCATCAAGACCCACCATAACCGGGTGCCGATCATCCAGGAAATGATGGAGGCGGGGAAGGTCATCGAGCCGCTCAAGGACCTCTACAAGGTCGAGGTGCGCGAGCTGGGACGGGCGCTCGGTCTCGATCCGGAAAGCATCGATCGGCATCCGTTCCCCGGGCCGGGGTTGGGGATCCGGGTGGCGTGCGGGCGGGATGTGGCCGCCAGCTACGATGTGCCGCGCATGCAGGCCGAGATCGACGCGACGCTTTGCGGCGCCGGTCTCAGCGGCCTGCCGCTGCCGGTCCGCTCGGTCGGGGTGAAGGCCGACCTGCGCAGCTACGAGCACCCGCTGCTGATGGCGGGAAAGTTCCCCGGCTGGCAGCGCCTCACCGAGATCGCCACGGGCCTCACCAAGAACGTGCACGGTCTCAACCGGTGTCTCTACGATCTGTCGGGACGTGGCGCCCGGGAGGCCCGTTTGGTGCCGGCCACCGTGACCCGGCGCCGGCTCGATCTGCTGCGCGACCTCGACGACATCGTGATGACCGCCCTCGATCGCCATGGTCTGATGAAAAAGGTCTGGCAGTGCCCGACGGTGCTCGTCCCGGTCAGCCTCGACGGCCGGGGGCACGAGCTGGTGGTCATCCGGCCGGTCCACTCGGAGCGGGCGATGACCGCCCGCCCCGCCTGGATCGGCGAAGCGTGCGCCGCCGAGATCACCGAAGCCGTTCTCGCCTTCGAACCGGTCAGCACCGTCGCCATCGACGCGACGACCAAGCCGCCCGCCACCATCGAGTGGGAGTAATGATGGATCATGCGTTCGGCGTTCTCGCCGTTCTGAAGGTCCCCGTCCTGGCCGGTCTCGCCTGCGTCCTGCTGGCGGGCTGCTCCGCACCCGTCACCTACGACGTCATCCTGCGCAACGGCACCATCTACGACGGTACCGGTGCGGCGCCGCGAGTCGGCGACGTGGCGCTGCGAGGTGACGCCATTATGGCCGTCGGTCAGCTTGGCGCCGCCCGCGCCGATCTGGAGATCGAGGCCGGCGGCCTGGCGGTCGCCCCCGGCTTCATCAATATGATGTCCTGGGCCAACGAGTCGCTGATCGAGGACGGCCGATCACAGAGCGACATCCGCCAGGGTGTGACGCTGGAGGTCATGGGCGAAGGGTCGTCGATGGGCCCGCTCAACGAGGCGATGAAGCTCCTCATGAAGCAGCGCCAGGCGGACATCCGCTACGATGTCGAGTGGACCTCGCTCGGCGAGTATCTGGAGTACCTCGAGGGGCGGGGGATCTCGCCCAACGTCGCATCGTTCATCGGTGCCGAAACCCCGCGTGAGTATGTGATCGGCCACGAAGACCGTAAACCGACGACGGAAGAGCTCGCGCAGATGAAGGAACTGGTCCGTGGGGCGATGCGGGAGGGCGCTCTGGGGATCGCATCGTCGCTCATCTACCCGCCCGGCAGCTTCGCGAAGCTCGATGAGCTCGTGGCGCTGGCCGGTGCTGCCTCCGAGTTCGACGGCCTGTATGCCTCGCACGTGCGCGGGGAGGGAGCGCACCTGCTGCCCGCCATCGACGAGCTGATCACCATCGCCCGCCAGGCGGACATCCGGGCCGAGATCTACCATTTCAAGGCTTCCGGCAGCGAGAACTGGCCGCTCTTCGATCAGGCCATCGCCAGGGTCGAGCGGGCGAGAGCGGATGGAATCGAAGTGACCGCCGACGTCTATGCCTATGCGGCCGGCTCGACCGGTCTCAACGCGTCAATCCCGCCCTGGGTGCAGGAGGGTGGTTTCGCGGCCTCCCTCGAGCGCATGAAGGATCCGGCCCTGCGCCGGCGGATCGTGCGCGAAATGGGGGAGGAGTCGGATGAGTGGGAGAACCTGTACCTGGGCGCCGGCTCTCCCGACAACATCCTGCTGGTCGGATTCAAGAACCCGGAACTGAAGCCGTTGACCGGAAAGACCCTCGCCGAGGTGGCGGCGATGCGCGGCACCCCGCCCGAGGAAACGGCGATGGACCTGATTATCGAGGACGGGAGCCGGGTCGGCGCCGTCTACTTCAGCCAGTCGGAGGACAATCTGCGCAAGGCGATTGCGCTCCCGTGGGTCAGCTTCTGCTCCGACTCGGCGTCGCTGGCGCCGGAGGGGGTGTTCCTGAAGAGCAGCGCGCACCCGCGGGCTTACGGCAGCTTCGCGCGCCTGCTCGGCAAGTACGTTCGCGACGAGCGCTTGCTGACGATCGCCGAAGCGATCCGCAAACTGACCTCGCTGCCGGCCGGCAACCTGAAGCTCGATCGGCGCGGCATGCTGCGCATCGGTTTCTACGCCGATGTCGTGGTGTTCGATCCGGACACCATTCAGGACCACGCCACGTTCACCGAACCTCACCAGTACGCGACCGGCGTGGTTCACGTCTTCGTCAACGGGGTCCAGGTGGTGAAGGACGGCGAGCATACCGGCGCGATGCCAGGCAGGGTGGTCCGGGGTCCCGGCTGGTCCGGCGGCCGGGGATAGGAGCCGGTCCCAGTATTCCGCCAGGTCGCGCGAGACTGGGACAGACTCCCGGTCCGCGCCTCAGGCGGTCTGCGGGAACGTGAGCGTGAAAACCGCGCCCTGCCCCGGAGCGCTGGCGGCCCGCACCTCGCCTCCATGGGCTTCCACCAGCGACTTCACGATCGCAAGCCCCAGTCCGGTACCTCCCGTTCTTCTCTGGCGTGACGGGTCGGCCCGGTAGAAACGCTCGAAGATGTGGGGTAGGTGTTCGGGTGGAATCCCCGGCCCATCGTCGCGCACCGTGATCTCGACCATGCCGTCGCGCTGGCGGCCCGAGACCTCGACCGTACCGCCGGAGGGGGTGTGGGTGAGCGCGTTGACCAGCAGGTTGCGCACGACCTGACGGAAGCGGTGCCGGTCGGCATCGAGCGCTGGCAGACCGTCCAGCGAGAGGCGAATCGTTGCGCGCCCGGCGCCATCCTCCCCGTGACTCCCCGGGTCCGGGAGGGAGAGCACGATCGCCCC
>CBDUYA010000261.1:0-4870 GCA_965371335.1 uncultured bacterium
GCACACCGACTCAACCCACGGATTCGATGTGCACGAAATGCAAGATTTGGACCAACCCGATAGCCGCCTCGATCTACCAAAGGATCAGGAGAACCCTCCCCGTTGCGGGTTACTCAAAGTGCGGGATCAACAACGCCCGCGAACGAATTGACCTGCGTGTCAATGGAAAATGTTGCGGCTACCGGGCGGAAAATTTCGCCAAGGAAGCGGGTGCGGCAGGGAGGCAGCCTGGCGGCGACCCGGCCTTCGATCAGGCAACTAAACCGGCGAAGCGCTACTTGTACCTGTTCTGGAACTCGTCCTGGCGCTTGATCCGCTCCTCCTTCACCTTCGGGTCTTCCTTGTTGATCGACCACTTCCAGGCGGCGGAGTTCTGCACCTCCTCGAGCAGCGTCTGCAGTGCGGCGACCTGCTCCTTCGCCTCCGGCTTCCCTTCGAAGTCGTGGATGATCTCCTTGATCTCCGGGATGTATTTGGTCATCCAGTTCTTGGCGAGGTCGTAGGTGCCGTGCCAGTGGGTGTAGTCGGGGGCCATCATCGAAGCGCCGTGCCGGGCGCGGCGGCCTTCATGGTGCCAGATCTCGAACCAGGTCCAGTCGATGACATGGTTGAACTTGGTGTAGCCGGGATCGGTGTTCAGCACCGCGACCGCCGCCTTGTAGAGCTTCTCGCCGGGGATGGCGTACTTGGTCTCGTACAGGTCGATGAGCCCCTCGTACTGGGTGAAGAAGCCGTCGACGAAGCGCTGCTGATGGCAGGCGAGGCAGACGTCGACCATCTTTTCGCGCCGCTCGTCAGCGGTGATCGAGGCGGAGGCGAGGCCCCACTTCGCGTCGGTTTCGTGCGACAGCTTCGAGTGGACCGGGCGGTTGTTCCACTTGATGCGCAGCCCGATGTTGTGATTGATCTCCTGGTTCTTCGTGGCGCTCATATGGCAGGTGGCGCAGGTCGGCGCCGCGGTGTAGTCCTCGCCGACGATCCATTTGGACGATTCGAGCGCCATCTCCTCGCGGTGCGCGTTGTAGGCGATGCCGTGCTTCGACTCCTGGTAGATCTCGTACTGCGGATGATCGGGGCCGAGATGGCACTTGCCGCAGTTCTCCGGCTGGCGGGCCAGCGCCGCGGAGAATGAATGCCGCGAGTGACAGGCGGTGCACGATCCTTCCGAACCGTCGGGATTCACCCGGCCGATGCCGGTGTTCGGCCAGGTGGCCGGATCGAGAAGGCCGGTTCGTTCGTCGACCGCGATCACGCTGCCGTGGCACTGCCAGCAGCCGTTGACGGCGGCGGCGGAGATGCCGTTGGGGAACATCGGCGTCACGAATCCGTTGTTCCCCTCGACCACTTCGGCCAGCATGTTGTCGAGCGAGCCCATGATCCGCCCCGCCTTCGCGTGGTGCGAGTTGAGGAATTCGTCGGACTCCCTGGCGTGGCACCGGGCGCAGTCGCGTGGCGACACGATCGTGGAGATGACGTAGTCATCGTGGATCCCGTCGCGCAGCCGGTCGCTGTCGGTCTTCCCGGCGGCGTGGCACTCGTAGCAGCCGACGTTGGCGCCGTAGTGCCTGCTCGCCCCCCACTGCTGGTAGAGGCCGGGGTTCTCAGCGGCGTGGCAGCCGAGACACTCCTTCGTCGTCCCGGTCAGCGCCTCGGGCAGCCCCGACTCGGCGCCGTAGGCGAACGGCGCGACCGGGGCGAAGGTGGCGAGCAGCAGGAGCGCGGCGAGCAACGTCGGTCTGAGCATGTCGGTTCTCCTCACTCCCTCGGAAGGCGGCCGGTATCGGGCGGCCTCATGACAGGCGATCCCGTCCCGGCCGTTGCGCGTCCGGCGCTGTAAAATTCAGGCGGCCCGTCGCGGCCCGTCGATGCGGAGCGCCGGCGGGTCGGCAGGGCAGATATGAACGCATATTCCACATCCGGTGCACCCCTCTTCCACGACCTCGGGACGGTCGCCGTTCCAACGCAGCGCCTTCTCCCCGAGGGGGCACTCCACAACGCAGTCGTCGCACGGCTGCCCCTGCACCGCCGAGCAGGCCGCCGGGTTGAGCCGGGCGGTCCCCATCCGCACCGCGGTGAGCGGGATCGGTTTCAGGGCGCCCGAAGGGCAGGCGACCGCGCACGGTAGATCATCGCACAAACGGCACGGTCCGCCACGCGGCAGGATCGCCGGCGTCCCCTCGTCCTTCCCGTAGGCGGGACCGAGGGGGAGGATGACATCGTGCGGGCAGGCCTCCTGGCACTTGTGGCAGCGCTCGCACACCGAGGCGAACTCCGCTTCGTCGACCGCCCCGGGGGGACGCAGATAGTCCGGGAGAAGCTGCCGCTCGGTCCTGCGCTGCGGCGCCGGCCCGGTGGCCAGGGCGCGCCAGAAGGTGAACAGGTCTCTGCGGGTGAGCGGCTCGGACATCGTGACAGGTCACTCCCATTGCCGAACGGATCGGCAGAAAGATAACGCAGTCCGCTGACCCAGCGCAATCAGGAGAGCGCCTCGTTCCAGACCATGAAGCCGGTGTTCGCCTTCATGGCCGGCAGGGCGCCCGGGGGCGGGGTCTGGACAGTGGTGAGCCCTCGTGGCATCGTTCGCCGGCTCCAGGGAATGAAATCGAGGCCTGTCGCGTCGGTCGGGACGGCCTGAGGTGCTGGCTTCGGCCGGCCGGCCGGTCGTCTGCCGGCACCGTCTGGCGGCGTCGATGTTGAGCTCTGTCCAGAATGGAGGGATCACCGGTTATGTCATGTCATGGTCATCAGGGCGCCGTGGCGGCCTTCGCCGCTTTCATCCTCATGTTGGGGGGGGCCGCGCCGGCAGCAGCGGAGGAGGAAAAGAAACTGGGATGGTCCGACGTGGCGGATTTCAGCTTGGTCGCGACCAGTGGTAACTCGGAGACCGAGACGCTCGGTTTCAAGAACAAGCTGCTGCGTCGCTGGCAAAATGCGGCGTTCGAGCTGAACGCCGGCGGGATCCGGGCCGAGAGCACGACCAGGGATTCGTTTGTGGTTCGCGATTCGGGAGATACATCGTCCGGGCCGCTTGAGAAGACCCAAAAGACGGCCGAGAATTACTATCTCAACGGCAAGTATGGCCGCACGCTCACCGAACGTTTGTTCTGGTTCGTCGGCGCCGGATGGGACCGCAACGAGTTCGCCGGGATCAAGAACCGCTATTCGGGTAGCGGCGGCGTCGGCAACATCTGGGTCGACAAGGAGAAGGTTCGTTGGCGCACCGACTACTCGCTGACCTACACCGACCAGGAGGACGTCGTCACGAACCCGAATGTGGACGAAACCTTCGCTGGCCTGCGAGTCTCCTCGACCTACAAGAACCAATTCGGTAAGACGACGACGTACGGCAACGATACGATCCTCGATGAGAATCTCGACGAGACGGAAGACTTCCGCGCCGACATGATCAACTGGGTCACGGTCACCATGAGCGAGAGGCTCGCCCTCAAGGTGAGCCTGCAGTGGCTGTACGACAACATGCCATCCTTTGAGGAATTCGATGTCTTCATCATCCCGAATGAGCCGCCGGGCTCTCCCGACGGAACGGCCACGAGGGAACTCGACGAACTCGACACCATCTTCACGACCTCACTGGTGGTGAATTTCTAGGGGAGGTCAGCCGTGGAAAGCATCGCAGGGTTCGATCTGAGTGCCGTCATGGAGGAACTGAGCGAGGTGATCGCATCGTACGGCCTGAATGTGGTCGGTGCCATCGCTCTCCTGATCATCGGTCGCCTCGTCGCCGGGATCATCCGCTCGTCGGTCCGCAAGGGGCTGATCCGTGCCGGCATGGATGCGGCGCTCGTGCCGTTCATCTCCAGCATGGTCTACTACCTGGTGATCGCCTTCGTGGTGGTGGCGGTCCTCAGTCTGTTCGGCATCCAGACGACCTCGCTCATCGCCGTCCTTGGCGCCGCCGGCCTGGCGGTCGGTCTGGCGCTGCAGGGGACGCTGAGCAACTTCGCCGCGGGGTCATGCTGCTGATCTTCCGTCCCTTCAAGGTCGGCGATTATGTTGACGCCGGCGGCACCGCCGGCAGCGTGATCGAGATCGGCGTCTTCTCCACCACGCTGCACTTGCCGGACAATGTCCGTATCGTGGTTCCCAACTCGGGCGTCTATGGCCAGATCATCAAGAACTTCAGTGCCAATGAGAACCGCCGCAACGACCTGGTGATCGGCATCTCCTACACCGACAACATCGGCAAGGCGATCGAGGTCATCAAGAGCTGCCTCGACGGGGACGACCGCGTGCTGAAGGATCCGGCGCCGCTCGAGGCGAACGGCTGCACCATCCCGTTCCCGCAGCAGGACGTCTACATGCACCAGGTGTCGGTCTGAGTCGAGTCCGCAACGCCTTGAGCGGTGGGTGACCCGGGACGTCGCGCCAGGGGTGGCGGCGATCGGCTCCGTCAACTGAGCGGCCAGACCAGGTCGTAGCCGGTCGCCATGATCGCCAGATCGACCAGGGTGTGGCTGAGCCACACCGGCAGGAGCGATCCGCCGCGCGCGTACTGCCGCGCCCACAGCGCCCCGGCCCCCGCGACGGCGAGGGAAAAGAGGACCGTTGCCCACCAGAAGCGGCCCGAGCCGGTGAAGGCGTGCAGGGCGATGACGTGGTGTGCCGCGAAGGCGAGGCTGGAGAGGGCGATCGCTCCGCCCTCTCCGAGATAAGCACGCAGCCGGCCGAAGACGAACCAGCGCCAGTAGTATTCCTCGAGAAACGAATGCACGACGGAGAGGAACAGCGCCAGCGCCACGAAGCGTAACGGCGTGGCGCTGTACAGCGCTTCGAGCCGGGCCGCGATCCGCGGTGCCGCCGCCGCGGCGAGATCAGCGCCGCGCAGCACCGCAACATAGAAGATCAGGAC
>CBDUYA010000262.1:0-4838 GCA_965371335.1 uncultured bacterium
CGCGACGGTGGCCCCGTGTCTCTTCCCGATCGTTGCCTGGAGTTCACCCGGCGTTCCGGAGGTTCGAACGCTCCCGAATGGCCTGAAGGTGGTGCTGCTCGAGGATCGCACACTGCCGTTCGTCGCGGTCAGCCTGATGGTCGCCGCTGGCAGCAAGCACGAGAGCGACGCGTCGGCCGGCCACGTTCACTTCCTCGAACGTCTGATCCAGCAGGGCACGACCAGCAGTGAACCGCGTGAGTATCTCCGCCGCGCGATCTGGTGGGGAGGAAGCATGGCGGTCCGTGCGAACTACGACCGGACTTCGATCACGGTGACCGGCGTCCCCTCCGCCCTGCAGGAGATGATCGAGGCGACCGCCGATCTCGCCTTTCACGCCACGCTGAAGGACGAGTCGATCGAGAGGGAGATCTCCAGATTCAGCCAGGAGATGAGAAATTACTACTCGCGGCCGGCCTCGGTGATCTTCCTCGAGTCGATGCGCGCCTCATTTCCGGAGCACCCTTACCGTCTGGCTCGATACGGCAGCGTCCAGTCGCTCGGCACGTTGAAGAACCTTTCGCTCAGCGCTTTTTACCGGAATCTCTACGTGCCGAACAACATGGTCCTGGCGCTCGCCGGAGATTTCCGCCCGCGGGCCGCCATGCGACAGGTCGAGGCAGCGTTCGGAGCGATGCGGCGCAGCATGACGATTCCTAGCCCACCCGAACCGCCGGCGAAGTTCGCCGGTCACACCGACGTCGAGAAGCGACTCAACCTGAAGGCGCCGCTGTGCGCTCTCACCTTCGTGACGCCGGGATACCGGCACCCCGATCGAGCCGCCATCGAAGTGCTGGTCCGGGCACTCGGCGACCGACGCGATTCCCCGCTGAAAACAGCTCTCGAGCGCGCTCAGCTCGGCACCCTCGGGAATATCTCCCTCCACCAGTTCGAGGACGCGGGCATGCTGCATATCACGTTCGCGCCATCGCGGGTGGAGGGTTCTTACGATGCCGCCCGTGTGCTCCTGGAGGAACTGACCGCGTTCAAGCGGAGCGGTCTGACGGAGGCCGCGATCCGCCCGCTCGCGGGGGAGCTTCTGCGCGCCGAACGACTGCGCGCCGAACGACTCCCTGAGCGCGCCGAGCGTCTGGCCGAGTCGGTCCTGTTCGGCGGCCTGCGGTACTACTGGCAATTACCGGAGATTTACTCACGCCTGCGGCCAGCCGACATCACGCGGACGGCCCAGCGCTATCTGGTGGCGGACAATCTTCGACTGGTCATCCTCCTTCCGGAGGAGACGCCCCCTCTTCCGGAAGCGTCGAACAAGCTCTTCCACGCCGCTCTCGAGAAGCTCTCGGGATCCCAGGGAGGAGGGAGCGCCGATCTTTCTGTCGACCTGTACCGCCCGGGTGAGACAGCTCAGATTCTGCCCAACGCGTGGGGTGACTGGCGCGCCGCCGGGAGTCCCGGCAGGCCCGAACGCTTCGCTCTCGACAATGGCCTGACGCTCATCGTGCAGGAAGACCGCAGGCATGGTCTGGCCGCCGCCTCTCTTCACCTGCCGGTCGGTTCGCGCCACGACCCGGCCGGAAAAGAAGGTCTCGCCAGCCTCACCCTCCGATCGCTCAGCGCGGAGCTGCACAGGCCGCGCGCCGGCGAGGGTGACATGGTGGTTCGTTTGACACGCGATCTGATGGAGTTGAGCTACCTGATCGATCCGGCCGACCTCCGCGCATCGCTTCAGTTCCTCGCGACCGCACTGATGGCTCCCCGGCCGGCCGCCGAGATCCTGGAGCCTGCCCGGGGTGCCGCCCTGAGCGAGGCCGAGCGTCATTTCCGGGACCCGACCTCGGTCGGGATCGAATTGTTCCGCGAGAAGGTTTACGCCGGACATCCTTACGCGCATGATCCGGCCGGCACGATGCCGGGGCTGAAGGCGATCACGGCGACCGATCTCGACTCATTCCGTGCCACGCATGTGCGCCCCTCCGGGGCCGTCCTCGCTTTGGCAGGCGATCTGGAGCCCTCGGCGGTCGCCGAGATCGTCCGCACGTTGCTGGGTGCGTGGAACGAGGGGGACGAGGACGCGGCGGTGGACCAGGAGACCTCAGGCGGTGATGATGCGGAAGAGCCGGGGGCCGGCGATGGTGATGATGCGGAGGCCGCTCTGGCGACGGTGAGAGCGCGCAGCGGCGCGTTCTCGCGTCAGTTCGGTGGCCGGCAGAGCCACGTTCTCATTGGTGTGCCCGGGGTGCCGCTCCATCACGAGGACTTCCCCATCGTCCGGCTGCTTGGCGCCATCCTTTCCGTCAGGGCCTTCGACGAGCTGATCTTCACACGGCAGTCGGCGTTCTCGGCACGCGCCGTGCCGGACGGTTTCAGCGAAGGAGGGAGCCTGGCGATCGAGGTGGTCACCGCCGGCGGGCAAAGCGCGGCCGCCGAGGCGGATCTGCAGATCCTGATGCGCCGCCTGGCGCTCAACGATCTGAAGGGCGATGTCCTCGAGGATCTCGGGCAGGCCATGGTGGGAAACCGCGCCGCGGCTCTTCAGGGCGTGCTCTCCGTCGCCAGCACGCTCGCCTATCGGGAAGTAGCCGGACTCGGCGCCGACCGCTACCGGGAGGAATTCGTCCCGCCTGAGGTGACGGCGGACCGGCTCCGCGTCCTGGCGGGGAGATACTTCGCGCCCGATCGCTGGATCACCGTACACCTCGGGCCGCCCTCACCCTGAACGACGGCGTTTCGCCCTCCCGCGCTCGTACGTCCCGCTCCGTCCTCCACTCTTGTGCAGGAGACGAATCGCATCAATCTGCATTCCGCGATCGATCGCCTTGGCCATATCGTAGACGGTGAGCAACGCCGCCGAGACAGCGACCAGCGCCTCCATTTCGACGCCGGTGCTCCAGCGGGTCCTGACGCGGGCCTCAACATGAACGGCGCGGGCGCCCTCGTCGAGGCGCACCTCCACCGCCACGTGGTCCAGAGGCACCGCGTGGCAGAGCGGGACGAGTTCGGCGGTCCGCTTGGCGGCCGCGATTCCCGCGATGCGCGCCAGCGGGCCGATGTCTCCTTTGGCCAGGGCGCCGTCGCGTACCGCCTCGAACGCCTTCCCGCTCATCGTGATCGTTCCCGCCGCCACCGCCTCGCGCCGCGTCGGCGGCTTGCCCCCGACGTCGACCATCCGCGCTCTGCCGCCTGCATCGAGATGGGTCAGGCGCCGGCCGGCCGGCCGCAGCGGCGAGGTTCGCGCCCTCTTCATTCATTCTCCATGCCGAGGATCGCCTCCGCCCGCGCGAGGTCTTCGGGCGTGTTGATGTTGTCCAGCAACCGCGACCCGCCGCAGCGGGCGAGGTCGCCGGCCCCCACGATCCGCACCCGCAGATCCTGGAGAACCGCATGGAGCGCCCGTTCACCGCCCGCCAGCCGTTTATCGATCGCCGGAAGACAGGCGGTGCTGTAAACGGCGGCGAGAACGTGGAGCTCTCCGGCGCAATGGGGCACCACCGCGTCGGCCCCCTCGCATCGATCGATCAGATGGTGGATCAATTCGACCGTGACGAATGGAAGGTCGCACGCCAGCGCCAGGGCGCGGTCCGCGCCGCAACCGGCCAGTCCCCAGCGCAGCGCCAGCAGAGGACCCGAGGCGGGCCGCCCGCTGAGGCTCACCTCGTCGATCTGCCTGGCGCCACCTACCTGATCCGGCGGCCGGTGGCGGCCGATCACGATCGGTTCGCCGCCGGCGCGGCGCACCAGCGACACCGCACGCTGCAACAGCGTCGCGCCGCCGAGTTCGAGGAGCGCCTTATCGCGCCCCATGCGGCGGCTCCCGCCACCCGCGAACACCAGACCGCTCCACAGCACACGGCAGCATATCACGCGCCCCATGGGCATTCCCCGGCGGCGCGACGCGCTCGCTTTTCCGGTAGAATGGCGCGGGCCGTGGTGGAACGTAGTCCGGCTGAACCGGATCCGCGCCGCATCACCGCTGCGCCCGCCCGCTGCAGGCCATCCGTGGGGAGGACCATCCGGTGACGCCACGCCCTCAGAGCGCGCCTCTCGCGAGCCGTTCCTATACGCGCGTCATCCGCCGCTTCCTGCGGGTCGGAGCACGCGGCGAAGTGGCTCGCCTGCTCGACCGGCTGCACCCCGCCGATACGATCGAGGTGCTGAAGAACCTGCCGCCCGCCGAGCAGAAGGCGTTTCTCAACATCCTCATCGGCCACCCCAGCTCCGCCTCGGTGGTGGCGGAACTGCCGCGCCCGATGCTCACCGAACTGCTCGCCGGATCCAGCGATGAATGGATCGCCTCCCTGGTCGCACGGCAGCCACCGGACGAGGCGGCCGACCTGCTCGGTCTGCTGCCGCCGGATCGAAGCGACGCCGCGCTGAAACTTCTCGATGAACAGACCAGCGCCAACCTCGATCGCCTCATGACCTACGGCCGGGAAACCGCCGGCGGCATGATGACAACCCACTTCCTGGCATTGCAGGGATCGACCCGGGTAAGCCAGGCGATCGACCGGATCCGCTCCGAGCCGGATGCGGAGATGGTCTTTTACCTCTACGTCGTCGACGACATCAATCGCCTGGAAGGGGTGGTCTCACTACGCCAGCTCGTCCTGGCACGCCCTGATCAGGATCTGCAATCGATCATGAACAGCCGCGTCACCCGGGTCCGCGTCGATCAGCCGCGCGCCGAGGTGGCCGAGACGATCGCGCGTTACAACCTGCTGGCGGTCCCGGTCGTCGAGCCGGGCAATGTCCTGGCGGGGATCGTCACGGTGGACGACGCCATCGACGTCATGACGGACGAAACGACCCGCGAGATGTACCGCATGGCCGGATTGAATACCGAG